>NZ_JAKRFW010000011.1:0-148329 GCF_022347905.1 Pseudoalteromonas sp. Of11M-6
ACACATGAGAGCCTTGGTAACTTGCCTCCGGCGATTTACCGCACTAAGTTGGAAAACTCCAGTTTAGAGGTGTGCCATTAAAGGGGAAGTGGACAATACTAAGTTTTCGGCAATAAACTCCATACGCATTATTACCGTGTTATCAAGAGGCAAGCCAGGACGCATCGGTCCATTCATTAATAGGCATGCCGCAGTAATTATTGCAGCAATTAGATAAACAACAACAAATTTGGTTTTGTATTGATCCATTGGTTTTATGTCTGGATTAGAGTCCTTTGGTTCATCTTAAATCTATACCCAAAATTGGTAAAGCCTTAGTCTGAGTAGACACTATTTACTTGGTGAAAATTGAATAAACCTTGTCTTTAAACTATAGCGGTTAACCAGAGTTGTTAGGTCTACGCTCATGCTCTTGATATCAAAAGACTTGTAAATCATGGCTTATCTAGCTTTAATGGAGGAGTGGGGAGTTGAGTTCTCAATTAGAGGTCTTTAGCCATTTATTTTAAGATGAGGCAGGTGAATAGTAGTTCCTTAAATGATTTTAACTCATTAGGAAGAATTCCATAGACTTCAGTCAATATGAAACACTTGCTTGAAATGCGTAATCACTTACAACAATAAAAGGGAATGAAAAATGAACGATAATAATGAATACTGGGGGATGCCGCTAAATACATACTGTATGTTATTACATTTGAGCCAACTGGCGAGCTTTGTTGCTCCGGGACTAGGGCTTGTATTACCGGTGGTTATGTGGGCAACCAATAAGGATAAAAGCGAAACAATCGACCAACACGGAAAAGCCACTATTAATTGGTTAATTAGCTTAATCATCTATTCCATAATTTGCGGTATTTTAGTTTTTGTCGCGGTTGGTATTTTAGGGTTCGTTGTGTTAGCTATTCTTAATATTATATTTGCCATCATTGCCGCGATGAAAGCCAATAATGGGGAAGTATGGATTTATCCACTTAGCTTCAATTTTTTTAAGTAACCGGCACTTTGAATAGCGAAGCTCTGCAGTTGGAAGTGTTTACGTGCTGTCTAGAATTTAATAACACACCTCACTGTAGAGTAGTTGAAGCTAAAGTGTCTAAGCATTAGAAAGGAGTCACGGCAAATACAACCTGTTTGCCGTCTCCTAAGTCAAACTAACAGAGTTACGATTCACTTTCCTCTTCAGGGCATTGAGCTATCTGCTCGATATTGCCATTTTCATCTACTTGTTCAAGTTTCACTTTAAATCCCCATAAGCGATAGAGGTGCTTTATCACTTCTTGCTTTGAAGCGGCAAGTGGGATCCCGCCTTGCGGTACATACCTTAGCGTAAGTGAGCGATCTCCCCGTACATCGACGTCATAAACTTGAATATTAGGCTCATGGTTACTGAGGTTGTACTGCGCTGAAAGGGCACTGCGAAGTTGTTGATAACCCATTTCGTCGTGAATAGGGCCAACTTCTAAGTGCGGAGATTTTTGTTTGTCGACAATCGTAAAAAGCTTAAAGTCGCGCATGAGCTTTGGAGATAAAAATTGGCTGATAAAGCTCTCGTCTTTAAAATTTTGCATCGCAAAATGCAGTGTATCCAGCCAGTTGCTCCCCGCAAATTCCGGGAACCACTGTTTGTCTTCTTCCGTTGGGTTTTCGCATATACGGCGAATATCGACCATCATATTAAAGCCGAGCGCATAGGGGTTTATCCCAGAATAAAATTTACTATTGTATGGCGGTTGATACACAACATTGGTATGGCTTTGCAAAAACTCCAACATAAACGAATCACTTAGTTTTCCCTCGTCATATAAATGGTTCAAAATAGTGTAATGCCAAAATGTAGCCCAGCCTTCATTCATGACTTGAGTTTGTCTTTGCGGGTAGAAGTACTGTGATACTTTACGCACAATACGAATAATCTCGCGTTGCCAAGATTCCAACAATGGGGCATTTTTCTCGATGAAATACAGTATATTTTCCTGGGGTTCTGATGGGAAACGGGCACGGTTGTCGGTTTCTTCATCTTCACCTTTAGGAATGGTTCGCCATAATTCATTAACTTGGGACTGCAAATAATCTTCCCGTTCTTTTTGCCGTTTTTGCTCTTCAAACATAGAGATCCGTTGCGGCCTTTTATATCGATCAACGCCGTAATTCATTAATGCATGACAAGAGTCAATCAGGTTTTCTACCTCATCAATACCGTACTTTTCTTCACACTTGGCGACATAATTTTTAGCGAATACCAAGTAATCAATGATGGATGATGCGTCCGTCCAGGTTTTAAATAGATAGTTACCCTTGAAGAAAGAATTATGACCATAGCACGCATGCGCCATCACCAGTGCCTGCATAGGCATGGTATTTTCTTCCATTAAGTACGCAATACAAGGATTAGAGTTAATCACAATCTCGTAGGCAAGACCCATTTGACCTCGTTTGTAGGTTTGCTCAGTCTGGATAAATTTTTTACCGTACGACCAATGTGCATAACCAATTGGCATGCCAACACTTGAGTAGGCATCCATCATCTGCTCAGCTGTGATCACCTCAATTTGATTTGGGTAAGTGTCAAGTCTGTAATGCTCGGCTACACGAGCAATTTCCTGATGATAAGTATCAAGTAAATCAAAGGTCCAATCTGGACCATCGTCAATTGGCTGATATGTCATCGCGCAACCCTCCAAAAATTATGCCGCACTTTGCTTATTTTTGTTCTTCTTGAACAATTCTCTAAAGATAGGGTAAATATCTTCTACACCTCGAATGTGCTGCATAGCAAAGTTGTCAAAGGAGTTGGCTACTCCTTGATACTCCCGCCACAGACTTTGGTGTGCACGGGTCGTTATCTCTATATATGCATAGTAGCGGACAATTTTAAGTAGTTTGTTAGAGAGTATTTGGGTGCATTGTGGAGAATCATCTGCCCAGTTATCACCGTCAGAGGCTTGTGCTGCGTAAATATTCCAATCGCCTTGGGCATAACGCTCTTGAATTATTTCATCCATTAATTTCAGTGCACTAGAGACAATTGTGCCACCTGTCTCTTGCGAGTAGAAAAACTCTTGCTCGTCTACTTCTTTTGCTTGGGTATGGTGGCGGATATAGACTACCTCAATATCTTTATAAGTGCGGGTTAAGAACTGATAGAGCAAAATATAAAAACGTTTTGCCATGTCTTTGGTGGCTTGATCCATTGAGCCAGACACATCCATCAAGCAAAACATGACCGCTTTGCTGGTGGGGTGCGGACGCCTTTCGTAATTACGAAAGCGTAGGTCGTAATT
This sequence comes from Pseudoalteromonas sp. Of11M-6, assembly GCF_022347905.1. NCBI lineage: Bacteria > Pseudomonadati > Pseudomonadota > Gammaproteobacteria > Alteromonadales > Pseudoalteromonadaceae > Pseudoalteromonas > Pseudoalteromonas sp. Of11M-6. Next base: position 3,285 of record NZ_JAKRFW010000011.1, read on the forward strand.
GTCGATGAAAGGCACCGCGGCTATTTGCTCTTTTAGCACTTGGATCCGCAGTTCTATATCATTGATTTTTTGTTGAGGAGGAACCGGTTCAGCGAGCATATTCGCCAGTTCTTCCTCCAACTCCCTTAACTCTCGGCGTTTACTCGAGGTCATCGCAATGCGGCGTGCCATTGAGCCTTTTAAACTACGTACAATATCTAGGTTACTAGGCATACCATCATTACAAAAGCCAGCTCGGTGCGTTTTCAATTGCATTAATTTATCTAACTGGCTTTGTTGTAAATTGGGTAACTCCAAGTCTTCAAACAATAGGTCTAAGTATTCGTCTTTTGAAATAGAAAATACAAAGTCGTCTTGTCCTTCGCCTTGGTTACTTGCCTCGCCATCACCTGACCCACCACCTTGCCCAGAAGGAGGGCGCTGGATCCGATCGCCCGTTGAAAATTGATCGTTACCTGGGTGAATGAGTTCTCTGTCACCCCCTTTTCCCTGATGGAAAGTGGGCTCGCTGATATCTCGTTGTGGGATAGAAATGCTTTCGCCACTGGAGATATCAGTCACACTACGTTTGTTGATGGCCTCTGAAACCGCTTTCTTTATCTGCTTTTTGTAGCGGCGGATAAAACGTTGGCGGTTCAGAGTGCTCTTATTTTTGCCGTTAAGACGGCGGTCAATAAAATGCGCCATATAACACCCTCTTCATACTAACAAGTTACTGTGACTTTCTAACTCTTAAATACCATTCTGAAAGTAGGCGAACTTGTTTTTGGGTATAGCCTTTATCAACCATACGATTGACAAAGTCCTCGTGCTTCTTCTGATCTTCGGCAGAGGTTTTTGCATTAAACGAAATCACAGGGAGTAAGTCTTCGGTATTAGAGAACATTTTCTTCTCGATAACCGTTCTTAGTTTTTCATAGCTGGTCCATACTGGATTGTCACCATTGTGATGGGCTCTTGCTCTTAAAACAAAGTTGACTATCTCGTTACGGAAATCTTTGGGATTGGAAATACCGGCTGGCTTTTCAATCTTTTCCAGCTCGCCGTTAAGTGCGGCTCTATCAAACAGTTGGCCAGTATCTGGGTCACGATATTCTTGATCTTGGATCCAAAAATCTGCATAGGTAACATAGCGGTCAAAAATGTTTTGGCCGTACTCAGAGTACGACTCAAGGTAAGCTGTTTGTAGCTCTTTACCAATAAATTCGACATATTGCGGAATTAGATACCCTTTAAGGTGGCTTAGGTAGCGCTCTTGTACTTCTGCGTTAAATTGTTCGCGCTCAATTTGTTGCTCAAGTACATAAAATAAATGAACTGGGTTTGCTGCGACTTCACTGTGGTCAAAGTTAAACACACGAGAGAGGATCTTAAAGGCAAAGCGAGTTGAGAGGCCGCTCATGCCTTCGTCCACACCAGCGTAGTCTCTGTATTCTTGATAGGACTTAGCTTTTGGATCTGTGTCTTTTAAGCTTTCACCATCGTACACCCGCATTTTTGAATAGATACTGGAGTTCTCTGGCTCTTTAATCCGAGACAGTGCTGAAAACTTCGCTAAAGTTTCTAAAGTGCCAGGCGCACAGGGGGCTTCCCTGAGTTCACTATTTTCAATAAGTTTCTCGTAAATTTTGACCTCTTCGGACACGCGTAAACAATAAGGCACTTTAACGATGTAAACACGGTCTAAAAATGCCTCGTTGTTTTTATTGTTCTTAAAGGTTTGCCATTCAGATTCGTTAGAGTGAGCAAGTATTAGGCCGCTAAATGGTAGGGCGGAAATACCCTCCGTACCATTGTAGTTGCCTTCTTGGGTTGCAGTTAGTAGCGGGTGTAGCACCTTAATGGGTGCTTTAAACATCTCGACAAACTCCATCAAACCTTGGTTCGCAAGGCATAGCGCGCCAGAATACGCATAGGCATCGGGGTCATTTTGAGCGAAATGCTCCAGTTTACGGATATCTACTTTGCCCACCAGTGCTGAGATATCTTGGTTGTTCTCATCCCCAGGCTCCGTTTTCGCGATAGCAATTTGATCAAGAATGGAAGGGTAACGTTTTACGACCTTAAATTGCGTAATATCGCCATTGTACTCATGTAAGCGTTTGGTCGCCCATGGAGACATGATCGTTTTAATATAGCGCCCAGGAATGCCGTACTCTTTTTCAAGTAGGTCAGCATCTTCTTGTGGGCTAAACAAGCAAAGCGGGTGGTCATTAACGGGTGAGCCTTTTAAAGAATAAACCGGCACCTTTTGCATCAAATACTTGAGCTTTTCTGCGATAGACGATTTACCACCACCTACCGGGCCGAGTAAATAGAGTACTTGTTTGCACTCTTCAAGCCCCTGTGCGGCATGTTTGAGATACGATACGATTTGTTCGATGGCATCCTCCATACCGTAAAACTCATTGAAGGCAGGGTATCGAGCTATTACTCTATTCGAAAACAGCCTGCTAAGCCTGGCATCTTTCGACGTATCGATCATTTCTGGTTCGCCTATTGCCATCAGAAGTCGCTCAGGTGCGCTGGCATAGGCTGATTTGTCATTTTTACAAATTTCAAGAAATTCCGCGATGGTGTACTCTTCTTCTTGCGCGGCTTCATATCTGGCCTGATAATGTTCAAATATTGTCATAACGACCTCCAATAAGCTACTTGGTGTGGTTTGCGGATCACAGATTTGGAAAGGTTACTTAAAGCTTAGTCGCGATATGAAGAATACCCAAAAAAAACTAGATTTTTTATGTATTAATGTTGAGTTACAGACATAAAAAAGGGCGCTGTTGCGCCCCATTGTTGCATCAATACTGATAGTTGATGTTAAGCTAGGTTGCTGTTTGCGAAATCCCAGTTAACAAGTGCCCAGAAACCTTTAAGGTAATCAGGACGAACATTACGGTAATCGATGTAGTAAGCGTGTTCCCACAGGTCAACTGTGATGATAGGTGTAACACCTTCTTCAGTCAGCGGCGTTGCTGCATTTGAAGTGTTAACGATATCTAGAGAACCGTCAGCTAGTTGTACTAACCAAGTCCAGCTTGAACCAAAGTTGTTAACTGCTTTGTCGTTGAAAGCTTCTTGGAATGCTGCGAATGAGCCCCATTTTGCATTAATTAGTTCAGCAACTTTACCTGTTGGTTCGCCACCTGCATTTGGCGCAAGGCTGTGCCAGTAGAAAGTGTGGTTCCAGATTTGAGCAGCATTGTTGAAAACACCACCTTCAGAGCTACATACGATCTCTTCTAGTGATTTACCTTCAAAGTCAGTACCTTCGATAAGACCGTTAAGCTTTACAACGTATGTGTTGTGGTGCTTACCGTGGTGGAATTCTAGCGTCTCTTGAGAAACGTGCGGCTCAAGAGCATTTAGTGCATAAGGTAGTGACGGTAGTTCAAATGCCATATTAATCTCCATTTTTTGGTTGATTTGCCAATAACGCATACGAAAGGTAGCTAACATCAGCCCACTTTTCTATACCATTGGCCTATATAGTGATACTATAATTCCTGACTATTTTACTCAAGTTTTGGCAAACAGCAATGCGTGCCAGTGACTTAATGACTTATAATACACATTCTTTGTGAACATATGCCGAATAGAAGTCAAAGCGTAGAACATCGTGACAGGCGGTTATGCTTATTTTAGCCATGGCAGCTAAGGTTCTATCGCTGCTTAAAGTTTGGCATTATGAATGCAACAGGTGTTGTTAAGGTGAGTAGCAAGCTAAAACGCCGATGCTAAACTAAATATTGATAAGCATTGGATGAAACGTCATTTTGAGGTAACTAATGGAAACTATTGACAAGATTAAACAGCAGATCGAAGAAAATCCAATTATTCTATATATGAAAGGGTCGCCAAAACTCCCTAACTGTGGTTTCTCTTCGCAGGCATCTCAGGCTTTGATGGCGTGTGGTGAGCAGTTTGCTTATGTTGACATTTTATTAAATCCAGACATTCGTGCTGAACTACCGCATTATGCGAACTGGCCAACTTTCCCTCAGCTTTGGGTAGAAGGTGAGTTAATCGGTGGTTGTGACATCATCATTGAGATGTTCCAAAAGGGTGAGCTTCAACCTCTTATTACTGAAACAGCAGCTAAATATAAGAAAGACGAAGCAGCAGCGGAATAAGCTAACCGCTAATGGCAGAGTAGATACTCTGCCATGCTTTATTTTCTAAAAATCTTCTAATATCTTCCTACCTACTTTTCTTAGCAAGTCTTTTTGTCTGCTGTTTGGTTGAAAACCGGCAGTTCATTGAATTTAAGATATCTACACTTTCATTAACGCTATCCGCGCTTATCTAACTCAGAGCTACTCGCTTATTTTTATCAACTTAAGTTGACGTTAGCGTCAAGCTAAAAACGCTCTCTGTTTTGCATACCTATATAAACAGTGTAATAGAACGTGCTTCGGTATTGAGTTTTACAAAACTGAAAAAGTGAATAATTATTCATTTTTATAAACGTTTACGTTTACGTAAACGTTTATTCCTGGTTGTGTTTTGTTGCGTTTTTATTGGTGTGATACCGGTGTCATTTTACAAATTTATATTCACTATTTTCAAAGTGGCAAATTTATTACAGTTTTGGCTAACTTGTCTTACCAATGAGAAATATTCAAGTTTATGAATATGTATTCATATTTGTGTTGACTCTACTTTCAATCAAGGCTAATTTTGAATATCTGCCAGCATTTCGTCGTACCGTCATGGGCTGGCCGTTGTAGCAAGGGGAGGAGTCTATGTTATACGACTCAAAATTAGAAAAAGATAACTGTGGATTTGGCTTGATTGCGCATGTAAGCGGTCAGCCGAGTCACAAACTGATCCGTACAGCAATCACAGGTTTGGACCGCATGCAGCACCGAGGTGGTATTTCTGCAGATGGCAAAACCGGCGATGGCTGCGGACTGTTATTACAAAAACCGGATAGTTTTTTTCGCGCCGTCGCAGCTGAAAATGATTGGCATGTGGGCAAAAACTATGCGGTAGGTATGCTATTTTTAAATCAGGATCATGAGCTTGCAGCTGCGGCTGAGAAAGTGATCAGTGAAGAATTAGAAAAAGAAACACTGACGCTCATTGGTTGGCGTGAAGTACCCACCGATCCATCTATGTTAGGTCCTATCGCTAAAGCACAATTACCGCAGTTTAAACAGGTTTTTGTCGGTGCGCCTGAAGGGTGGCGTCCTAAAGATTTAGAGCGTCGTCTATATATAGCAAGACGACGCATCGAAAAGCGTTTAGAACAAGATGAGCAGTTTTATATTTGTAGTTTGTCTGGTTTAGTGACTATCTACAAAGGCTTAATGATGCCGGCGGATTTACCGAATTTTTATACGGATCTTGCTGATATGCGGATGACCAGTGCGATTTGTGTATTCCATCAGCGCTTTTCAACCAATACACAGCCTCGATGGCCGTTGGCGCAACCGTTCCGCTATTTAGCTCACAATGGTGAGATCAATACTATTGAAGGTAACCGTCAGTGGGCGAGAGCACGTGCTTACAAGTTCGCGTCACCGTTGTTACCAGACTTGCAAAATGCGGCACCGTTTGTCAATGAAACGGGTTCTGACTCGTCTAGTTTAGATAACATGCTAGAGCTATTTTTAGCTGGTGGCATGGACTTATTCCGCGCTATGCGTATGTTAGTGCCACCTGCATGGCAGAAAAATCGTGCCATGGATGAAGACTTACGCGCATTCTATGACTTTAACTCCATGCATATGGAACCGTGGGATGGCCCAGCTGGCATCGTGATGTCTGATGGGCGCTTTGCTGCGTGTAATTTGGACCGCAACGGTCTTCGTCCTGCCCGCTATGTGATCACGCAAGACGGCTTTATTACGCTTGCCTCGGAAGTGGGCATTTGGGATTACGCGCCAGATGAAGTTATAGAAAAAGGTCGCGTGGGTCCAGGTGAATTACTGGTGGTTGATACCTTACATGGCAAGATTTGGCAGTCCGATGAAATCGATCAAGACTTGAAATCCAGACACCCGTACAAAACTTGGCTTGAGCAAAATGTTAAGCGTTTAACGCCATTTGAAGCGCTAGATGAGAAAGCAGCTGGCAAGCGCGATCTTGACGACGAAACTTTGCTGACCTATCAGAAGCAGTTTGGTTATACCAATGAAGAGCTCGACCAAGTGATCCGCGTAATGGGCGAAAACGGCCAAGAAGCAACCGGCTCAATGGGTGACGATACGCCATTTGCAGTGCTATCTGAAGGACACCGTTCGATATTTGACTACTTCCGCCAGAAGTTTGCTCAGGTCACGAACCCGCCAATCGATCCATTACGGGAAAATCATGTAATGTCACTGGCGACTTGTATTGGTCGTGAGCAAAACGTTTTCAACGAAACCACAGGTCACGCTAAACGTTTGCAATTTGCCTCGCCAGTATTGACTTATTCTGACATGCAGCAGCTATTAGCCGCCGATGATGACCATTACTGTGCGTGTAAAATTTCATTGATTTACGAGATTGAAGAGTCATTGCAAAATGCAATCAAGCGCATTTGTGATGAAGCCGTTGCAAAAGCAGGTTCTGGGTGCGTGATGTTAGTGCTCAGTGACCGAGAAATCGCTGCAGGTAAACAAGTTATCCCAGCGGCGATGGCCGTGGGGGCAGTACAAAGACGACTAGTGGATGGCAACCAGCGTTGCGACACCAATATTTTGGTTGAAACAGGTAGTGTTAGAGATCCGCACCAGTTTGCTGTTTTGTTAGGTTTTGGCGCAACAGCGATTTATCCTTATCTAGCCTACGAAACCCTTGTTGCAATGTGTGATAAGAAGATCATTAAAAAGTCTTACCGCGAGGTGACTTTGTCTTATCGCGGCGCGATTAACAAAGGTTTATACAAAATCATGTCGAAGATGGGGATCAGTACCATTGCTTCCTATCGTTGTTCGATGTTGTTTGAAGCCGTCGGTTTATCCGATGAGGTGGTTGAATTGTGCTTTAAAGGAGTTGCAAACCGTATTAAAGGTGCGTGTTTTGACGATTTTGCCTTGGAGCAACAACAACTCAATAAATTGGCATTTAGCAAGCGTAAACTACTATCACACGGTGGATTATTAAAGTATGTGCATGGTGGTGAATACCATGCGTATAACCCAGATGTCGTGCAAACTTTGCAGACCGCTGTTCGTTCGGGTAACTATCAAGACTACGTTAAATACGCGGAGCTGGTAAATAACCGCCCAATTACAAATCTGCGAGATATGCTTAAGCTTAATACGGCGCAACAAGCAATCGACATCAATGACGTTGAGCCTGCTACCGAGCTCTACAAACGTTTTGACTCAGCTGCGATGAGTATCGGTGCATTATCACCAGAGGCACACGAGGCGTTAGCAATTGCGATGAATCGCCTCGGCGGTTGCTCTAACTCTGGTGAGGGTGGTGAGGATAAGCTACGTTTTGGTACAGAAAAGAATTCGCGTATTAAGCAGGTTGCTTCTGGCCGATTCGGTGTGACACCACATTATTTGCGTTCAGCTGACGTTATTCAAATCAAAGTTGCGCAAGGGGCAAAGCCGGGCGAGGGTGGTCAGCTTCCAGGTGAAAAAGTCACCCCTTATATCGCGAAGCTACGCTATTCGGTTCCTGGTGTTACTTTGATTTCGCCGCCGCCGCATCACGATATTTATTCGATCGAAGACTTAGCTCAGCTTATTTTTGACCTCAAACAGGTCAATCCTGAAGCGATGATCTCGGTCAAACTGGTTTCAGAACCCGGTGTCGGCACGATTGCGACTGGTGTTGCTAAAGCGTATGCCGATCTCATTACCATTGCCGGTTATGATGGTGGTACTGGGGCGAGTCCGCTGACATCGGTAAAGTATGCAGGTAGCCCGTGGGAGCTCGGCCTTGCTGAAACACAACAGGCGTTGGTTGAAAATGGTCTACGCCACCGCATTAGGTTGCAAACAGATGGCGGCTTAAAGACCGGATTAGATATTATTAAAGCTGCAATTTTGGGTGCTGAGAGCTTTGGTTTTGGTACCGGCCCTATGGTTGCGCTTGGCTGTAAATACCTGCGGATCTGTCACCTTAATAACTGTGCAACCGGTGTTGCTACGCAAGATGATACGTTGCGTCAAAAGCATTATCACGGATTGCCAGAAATGGCGATGAACTACTTTAAGTTTATTGCGCAAGAGGCTCGTGAACTGATGGCCGCTTTGGGAGTCACAAAACTCACCGATTTGATTGGTAGAACGGATTTACTTGAAGCCATTGAAGGTAATACTGCGAAGCAGAAAAAGCTCGACTTAAGTCCGCTTCTAGCGAAGCCGAACAATCCGTCAAATGAAGCGCTGTATTGCACCCATACTAATCCATCACATTACAGTGGTGCGTTGAACGAAAGCTTACTAGCGAAAGCGAAGACGGCAATCGATGAAATGACAGGTATCTCGTTGGTGAGTCGTATATCCAATACGGATCGCTCTATCGGTGCAATGCTGTCTGGTTATATCGCGAGCAAGCATGGTAACCAAGGTATGGCAGCAGATCCAATCGCACTTGAGTTACATGGTACAGCAGGGCAATCGTTTGGGGTGTGGAATGCGGGTGGCCTTGAAATGACATTAGTCGGTGATGCTAACGATTATGTTGGTAAAGGGATGGCTGGTGGAAAGCTAGTCGTGCGTCCTCCTGTTGGCTCAAGCTTTGCCTCTCATCAGGCGGCTATCATCGGTAACACCTGTTTATATGGCGCGACCGGCGGCAAGTTGTTTGCAGCAGGTCGAGCTGGGGAGCGCTTTGCTGTGCGGAATTCGGGTGTACAAGCGGTTGTTGAAGGGCTTGGTGATAATGGCTGCGAATACATGACGGGAGGCGTGGTGTGTGTGCTTGGTCAAGTTGGCGTTAACTTTGGCGCAGGCATGACCGGTGGTTTTGCCTATGTACTTGATGAAGAAAGTGATTTTGATAAGCGGATCAACCCTGAGTTGGTCGAGCTGGTAGACCTCAAAGCGCTGGCATCGCACCAAGAACATCTACGCGGTTTAATTGCAGAGCATTTAGATTTAACGAGCTCAACTCGAGCTGAGCAGATCTTAGCTAACTTTGAGTTGTATTTGCCAATGTTTACATTGGTAAAGCCAAAGTCGAGCGATTTAAACAGTTTACTTGGCCACCGAGCGCGTAGTAGCGCTGAGCTAAGAATTCAGGCGCAGTAGGAGAGAGCAATGAGCGAGAACGTTTACCAATTTATCGATGTACAACGTGTAGATCCGCGCAAAAAGCCTATTTCTACGCGTAAGCAATCTTTTGTTGAAATTTATGAGCCATTTTCTGAGCAGCAAGTTCATTCGCAATCCGATCGTTGTTTAGATTGTGGTAATCCGTATTGTGAATGGAAGTGTCCAGTTCACAACTATATTCCGCAATGGCTCAAACTTATTCGTACCGGCAGAATCATTGAGGCAGCGGAGCTATCTCACCGTACCAATAGTTTGCCTGAAGTGTGTGGTCGAGTATGTCCGCAAGATAGGCTTTGTGAGGGGTCGTGTACGCTGAACGAAGAGTTTGGTGCAGTGACTATAGGAAATATTGAAAAATATATTACTGATACGGCGTTTGCACAGGGCTGGAAGCCTGATCTTTCTTACGTTACTTGGACTGATAAGAAAGTCGCAATCATAGGCGCGGGTCCGGCAGGGCTTGGCTGTGCAGATATTCTAGTGCGAAACGGCGTGCGCCCTGTGGTGTATGATCGTAACCCAGAGATTGGTGGCTTGCTGACCTTTGGGATCCCGTCATTCAAATTAGAAAAATCGGTAATGGAAAACCGTCGCGAGATTTTCACCGAAATGGGCGTTGAGTTTAAACTCAATACCGAGGTTGGTCGTGATGTCTCAATGGACGAGTTATTGTCGCAATACGACGCCGTATTCTTAGGTGTGGGGACGTACCAAAGCATGAAAGGTAATCTTGCAAATGAAGATGCCGATGGTGTTTATGATGCGCTACCATTTTTGATTGGTAACACCAACCGAGTTATGGGCTATGACGAAAGTCAGCATAACTATGTGAACATGGCTGGTAAGCGCGTGGTGGTACTAGGTGGTGGTGACACAGCGATGGACTGTGTTAGAACGTCAGTCAGACAAAATGCGCAATCCGTGATCTGTGCTTATCGTCGTGATGAAGAAAACATGCCAGGCTCAGTTCGAGAAGTTAAAAATGCCAAAGAAGAAGGGGTTGAATTTAGATTCAATTTACAGCCGGTTGGTATTGAAATTGATAGCTCAGGCAAAGTCACGGGCGTTAAAATGGTGAAAACACAATTAGGTGAACCTGACAAAAATGGTCGCCGTAGTGCTGAAACCGTGGAAGGCTCTGAGCATACACTAGAAGCCGACGCGGTGATCATGGCATTTGGTTTTAAGCCTCACAACCTTGATTGGTTAGCACAATACGATGTCGCAATAAATCACTGGGGCGGTATTGTTGCACCAGAAAAAGGCGCATTTACACATCAAACAAGTAATCCTAAGATCTTTGCCGGTGGCGACGCGGTACGAGGTTCTGATTTAGTGGTAACGGCGATTTTTGAAGGCCGCAACGCTGCTGAAGGCATTTTGGATTATTTAGAAGTTTAACGCTTTTGTCGTTCACAAACCCCAACTACATTCGTTGTAGCTGGGGTTTTTTTATTTGAATTTTGCGTAGGGACTGTTTATCTTTTAAGTTTGTTTTTGCAGCAGTTTGATTGGTGTTTATACAAGGCAGAGTCTGCGTAGCATAGTTGTTCTATGTGAGTCAGGCGATAACACAGTAGAAATGCCAATCAAGCGCTGCCCTTTGGGTTCACCTGAGTGTGCTTTGTTCATTGTTGCTCAACTTTTACCTAGATTACTAGGCGGCAAGTTGAGCGTCGCGACCAAAACGCACTCAGAAGAACAAAAGTCAAACAGCAAAGGTCAACAGGCCCTTGTTAGCCACTAACTTAATTTTACTCAACATATATTTATCAATAGTATTAAGGAAAGATCATGAATGAAACAATAAACTCAGGCGCTGATGCGGTCACTGCAAAGATAGCGAGCTTAAGCGATTGGCGTGCAGTGGTATTGCAGCAGGTCAGAAGTCTGATCCTAAGTGTTGATAAAGAGGTAGAAGAAGATATCAAGTGGCGTAAGCCAAGCAACCCAACAGGAGTGCCTGTCTGGTCAAAAGCTGGCATGATCTGCACGGGCGAAGTATACAAAGATAAGGTCAAACTTACCTTTGCATACGGTGCAAAGTTTGAAGATGAGCACCAGTTATTCAATACAGGGTTTGCTGGTAACACTAGACGGGCGATTGATATAAAACAGCAGGACACCATCAATGAAGCCCATTTCTGTACATTGATCCGCGCAGCGATTCGGTATAACGCTGCGCGTTAATCAACAGGTGCAATCCGCCTGATAACGGCTAAGCACTTTGTACTTGTAGTAACTCCTTGGCACTCGCTCTTGTCGTGTCACTTATTTTATCTCCACCAATTAACCTTGCTATTTCATCAATGCGTTGGCTTTCTGCCATTGGGGTCATTTTGGTAAAGGTTTCGCCATGTTCTACCCGTTTTGCGACAAAGAACTGGTTATGACCACTGCATGCCACTTGCGGTAAATGGGTAACACAAATAACTTGCGTGGACTGGCCAAGCTGACGTAGCAATTTACCTACGGTTGCAGCCGTTGGACCTGATATCCCTACATCAACTTCATCGAAAATCAAAGTGGGTGTCGTAACGCGTGTTGCGATAATCACTTGAATGGCTAAGCTTATCCGAGATAGTTCACCACCCGAGGCAACTTTGCCCATAGGCTGTAAAGGTTGGCCTGGGTTAGTAGAGACGTAAAATTCAATGTGGTCATACCCAAGCGGGCTCGGTTTAGCGCCAAGATTAGGCGTTAACTGGATCTCAAATTGACCATCACCCATCGCAAGCTCTTTCATACTTGCAGAAATACGTTCGTTAAGAGATGCACTGGCTTGCTGGCGGCTTTGACTTAATCCTTGTGCAGCTTGGTTATAAGCGTTGATGGCTTCAGCAATTTCCTCCTCTAACGCATCCAGTCGTGCAGAATCAGAGCTAATAGACTCAAGCTCGTGTTGTAGTGCTTGATGGTGCTGATATAGCAATTCTGGCTGAACTTGATGCTTTCTGGCTAAATCTAGGGCTTGAGAGAGTCTATCTTCTAGCTCTTGTAGTCGCATCGGATCTTGTTCGACTGAGTCAGAATAACTGCGGATCTCTCTACTGGCTTCTTCCACTTGTACTGCTGCCTCTTCAAGCACTTGCGCAATATTCTCAAGGGTTTTATCAAAACTGGTGAGTTCAGAGAACACTTGTGCACTTTGTTGTAGTTGCGATAGCACAGTCTGCTCGTCATTTTCATAAAGGCGAGAGAGCTCACGGTGGCATTGTTCTAAAATGGTTTGGCTATGGCTTAGGCGTGAATGTTCGGTCTCAATATCTTCATATTCGCCTTCTTGTAGGGCAAACTCGTCAAGCTCCGCTACTTGGTACTCAAGAAGTTGTTTTTTTGCGGCTTGTGCCTGCTGTGACTTTTGTAGTTCGGCATATTCTTTTTGCAGTTTATGGTAGTGATTATATTGCCCCTTAACTGCTTGTAACAAAGTCGTGTGGTTAGCATAGGCATCTAGCAAGTGCAGTTGATATTCTGGCTTTAGCAGTAGCTGATGGGCGTGTTGTCCATGGATTGCAATAAGATGTTGGCCTAACTCTTTTTGCTGGCCAGCAGTAACAGGGGAGCCATTGATGTAGCTTTTACTACGCCCACTTTTACTAATAACACGACGAAGAATACATTCATTCTCTTCGTTATCTAGCATATGCTCCGTTAGAAAGCGTTTGGCAGCTGGGAGATTTGAAACATCAAACTGAGCAGAGATATCCGCTTTGTCGGTACCTGGACGAATAGCAGAAGGATCAGCGCGCTCACCGAGACATAAAGAAAGCGCATCAATTGCAATGGACTTACCTGCGCCTGTTTCACCTGTAATTGCGGTCATGCCACAATGCCAGTCAGTATTTAGCGCACTAACAATAGCAAAATTTTGAATATTTAAAGCTAAAAGCATACTGTACACCCTAACAGAGAATTACTGTTAATTTATACAGTATTTTGTTGTTTAGCAACTCAAATTAAAAAATTCTGCTAAAAATAATAGCAAGATTAACCGACGGCATGCTCTTTTACTAAGGCTGCTGCTTGCTTTTGTTGGTTGGTTGGCTCTGAGCTAGTTAGTTCTGGTGAGTCTAATACATCTTCATCTTGCTGTTGTGCTGGTGTTTCAGGTGTTTGAATGCGAGCAATGAGGGCCGGGAGCATCTCGCGATAGAAATCGCGATTATAGGCAATGCCTGCCGTGGGTAATTCGGCAACAAAATATTGTAATTGCTCAGCAAGCAAATCCATATTGCCATTTGAGCGACACTTGTTAAGCTCGTTTGTCACTGAATAGATAAATAACTCAGACACTTTTTCCAGTTGCGCTAAGTTTTCTTCCGAGTGGGCTTGAACGACAAAAAAGTTGCCAACAATTGCATTGATCTGCGGTGCGTATTTTGGCCTTAAAATCTTCGCTTCGACGAATTCAGCAACTTTAAGTTTAAAGTTGCTACTAATCACTTTTAAACGATCGTTAAAGGCTTTTTTTTCCGCTTCACGGGCTTTTCTTCTATTATTTTCAATCACTAAATACACTGAAAGTATAGTGATAAGCAGCGCCAATGTGAAAAATACAACGTAAGCCATTTTATTGTTATTTACCTAAATTAGAAAAATTAACCAAGGTTATTTTGCGTAACTTTGCGTGCTTAGTAAAGCCTACTGCCCCAATTTAATTTCTGTCTAAGAACATTGTAGTAGGAGTAGCATTTAGGGTGGATCAATCTTAGTCTTTTTTCCGCTTTTTTGATGATAACCTCGTCGCCAGGTAGCACAGCCAGTACAACATGGCTGTCACAACTTACTTGTAAGCTGTCGGTGTTTTCTAGACTTAACTTAAGTTTGACTTCTTTTTCTGCATCCACCACTAAAGGCCGGCTGGATAAGGTATGCGGAAACATAGGCACCAAAGAAATAGCGTCGAGTTCTGGGGTTAAAATAGGCCCGCCACCAGAAAGCGAGTAAGCGGTTGACCCCGTCGGTGTCGAGACAATTAAACCGTCTGAGCGCTGGGAAAATACAAAGTCGTCGTTGATAAAGGCCTCAAATTCAATCATATGAGCAACCTTATCAGCGTGTAATACGGCTTCGTTCATTGCTAAATTTGCGCTTTTAAGTTGGTGATGTCGATATACTGCCACCTCTAACAGAAATCTCGATTCTTCAATAAATTGGCCGCTTAACACCGCTTCTAGCTGCGCTTCAAAGCCTTCGGGGTTCAAATCTGTCAAAAAGCCTAAGTTACCGCGGTTAACCCCAATCACGGCGACATCAAAACGAGCCAGTACTCTTGCCGCACCAAGCATGTTACCGTCACCACCAACAACAATAGCAAGATCGCAGCGTTTACCTAGTTCAACTAACTCGACAACAGCGTCTTCGTCTAACGACTTTATTTGCTCCGCAACGCGATCTTCTACGAGTACTTCATATCCTAATGCTTGCAAAAATGTGTAGAGTCGTTGTAAGGTCGTCCCCGCGCCTTCGTGGTTGGGTTTGCCAATTAAGCCGATGGTGTTAAACGTGGTCGTCATTCAGTCATTTGTCCTTGGTATCTTTGTTGCAAGATTATATTAAAAGCGTAGTGCTTGAAACTGGCAATTGACACCCATATTAAAATAATTATGAAACTAAATCCCAGAGATGAACAAATTCTGTGTGCGGTCATGCGCCATTATTGTAATGGTGAAGGGCAGCCTGTTGCATCCAGCAAAATAGCAAAGCAGGACGGCCTTGCTATTTGTTCTGCAACCGTGCGCAATGCAATGGCAAGACTTGAAAATCAAGGCTTATTGTATTCGCCGCACACGTCAGCTGGCCGCGTGCCCACCGATCAAGGTGTAAAATTCTGGCTACAGGAGTTTTTTCCTCTGGCTGATGTTGCCGTTCATTGGCAACCAGATCAATCCGCAATAGTCTCTTTTGCCCACTTATTGAGCCAAAACTTCCAGGTCTGTTGCTGCGTTGGATTACCACAAGTTAGCAGCAAACAAATGTTCCGTGTCGAAGTGCTCGATTTTGATCGTAAAAATTGGCTGGTCCTGCTGTTAGACAGAGCGGGGCAATCACACAATATTTGTATAGATAAACCCGTTGATGACTCCGACGCGTTGCGTTACCAGTTCGCGGCTTGGATGAATACTGTATTCAGTCAACAAACTTTAGTTGAAGGGTTGCACCGAATGCGCGCCATGGCACACAGCGCACCGCCGAGTTGTCATCATATTTTGGCCCAGTGGACTAAGCAGTTAAGTCAGCAATTAGGCTCAGATAATGCGATTGTTGTGGGCGAGCGCTACTTATATAACCGCCTAGAGTTGGATAGAGAGATTAATCTTGGCGTCGGATTTTTAGACCAAGTTGAAGACCGCTTGGCGTTTAAAGACGGTATATCCGTGTTGCTTGGCGAAGAGCTAAGCATGCTCGGTTTACATCGCGTAGTGGTGCTTAGTGTGCCGTATTTCTCCAAAGGAGAATATCAAAGTCGCTTTTGCGTCATTTGCCCTGCGGATTCAAAGATCGAAGCTATCTTGTCGGAATTCAAAAAATTGCCGCAATAAAGGGTTGAAACTCTCATTTCAATCCCCATAATTACCGCAGTTGTAAAGAATCGGAGAATCACCACATGTCTGAGCAGACAAAAGCCCCAGAGCAAGAGCTTGAACAAGAACAAACACAAGCGGAAGCGGAAGTTGTAGAAGCACAAGCAGAACAACAAACTCAGGAAGAGCAGGCAGAAAATGCGGGTGAGTTGAGCCCAGAAGAAGAAATCGCTGGTCTGTATGCTGAGCTTGAAACCGCTAAGCAAACTATCGACTCACAAAAAGATAGCGTTGTTCGCGCCGCTGCTGAGCTTGAAAATGTTCGTCGCCGTGCAGCGCAGGATGTTGAAAAAGCGCATAAATTTGCGCTAGAAAAGTTCTCAAACGAATTACTACCTGTAATCGATAACCTAGAGCGTGCGATTGAGTTTTCTGACAAAGAAAACGAAACTTTAAAGCCAGTGCTTGAAGGTATTGATATGACTATCAAGACATTTGCTGATGCCCTTGCTAAATTTGGTGTTGAAGCGGTAAACCCGCAGGGTGAAGCATTTAACCCAGAGCTACACCAAGCAATGTCAATTCAGCCAAGCAATGATGTATCACCAAATACTGTGCTTGCTGTGATGCAAAAAGGGTATACCTTAAACGGTCGTCTATTGCGCCCTGCAATGGTGATGGTCTCTAAGGCTGCTGAATAAGCAAATTCAATTTGAAAAAGCCGCTCATTGAGCGGCTTTTTTGCGTTTAGGAACGAATGTATTTGCTTACCAGCTACACAGCTTCACTCTATCAAACCAAGGGCTTGAAAAAGACTTGGCTGTGATGGGGAGGGGAGCCGTTACTTCGACGCCTAACTCTTTTGCTAAATATCTATGTACTAGTAGCTTTACTTTATCGCTTTCTAACTGGGTATATGCCAGTTGTAACGCTTGCTTAGTGCTTTGGTTGGGCATCTCCCCCTCGAGTTGTTTATAGCGCGCCTCAAGCCATTGTAGCCAAGCTTGTTTTGATTCGTTTGGAAAGGCTGTGGTTAGGGTAGACGTGGGCCCTTGTAAACGTTCGTAGTTCACGATTTGTTTTTGAATAAGAAAGACAAACATCAAGTTAATCCCCGCTGAGATTTGACCCGAGCGTTTATCAACGGCTTGATAGCCCAACAGAGCATGGCGAAAATACTGCTCGGCTTCAAATACTCGACCTTGATCAAGTGCGAGGCTACCCAAATTGCTTTCGATCATCGCAAGTACCGGGGTTTGCTTTAACTCCTCAGCTAATTTGCGTGCTTTGGCATACAATGTTCTCGCTTTTTGGTAGTCATCTTGGTTGCGGGCAACTAGCGCCATACTGTTAGTCAGCGTAAGTCGTTGGCGGTCATTTTCTGCATATTTGTAGGCACACTTAAGACTAGTATCAGCATCATCAAGGTATTCTTGTCGGCGTAACCAAATCCCTAGCGCACTCAAAATGGTAGGGAGGTTGGCTTTAAAAAACATGTCATCTGGATACAGAAAGGTCGCGTTTATTGAGGTATAGAGCCTATCAACTTTGTTTGTTGGTACAGATGCACGAGCGCTCAGCAAATGCCACTGAATAAATAACGGTACAGGTACATCTTGCAGTTGCTCTAAACTGTCGAGAATAATCAAGGATTGTGCAGGGTTAACCGTTAAATAGTCGCTGGCCTCGTCTAGCTTACTTTCAAAATATGAGAAGTCTTTCGCCAACGCATGTTGGCAAAAATAAAATGTACAAGTTACAAAGAGTAAAAACCGAACCAAGCAAATCCCAACCACATTTTTGCGCATCTATTAACTGTAGTCGGCAGTAACAAATAGTTCCAAATCAATTACGACAAACAGCATTATACAAAGATAAGCAACAATGTAGAGGTTACCTCTTCAATTATAAATGGGGATCGGAAACGTGATGAAAAGAAAACAAATTGTTGAGTTCACTCTGGTGCAATTCAATTAGCCGATTAATATTTTCAAGGTCTACAGTGGTTAAACTGACTTTGCTAAGCATATAGCTAACCGGAGTTCTATTCGCCTCGATACCAGAATAGATAACATCGGTATACTCTTTGGCTTGAATAAAGTGCTCGCCCGCGAGCTTATCTTCAACAACATAATCAACTCGCTGTTTACCCAACATTTTAAAGCGGCGAGCGGCATTGGGCAGGTGTACCAGCTGATCGTTATAAAAGTCTTGGATCAGTTTTTCAAAGGCAATTCCATAGTAGCTGCCGGCATTCAGAGCAAATGTGTTTCCTGCAAGGATCAACGACTCGACTTCGCCGCCAATTTTTGGTTTTTCTTTATGTTGGAATAATGCCATGACTTCTTGGCGGTAAGGTGTAGTGAAGTAAGCAAACTTAGCTCTAGATGCCGTTTTGGTCGCAGCCATTAGTACATCTACCTTACCTACCTTTAGCTCTGCTAGCATTCTCGCTGAAGTGGGATAAAAGACATATTCCAAGCAATAAGATGAGTCGTTAAACAAGGTGTTTAGCGCATTAATCTCTAAACCAGAGACATTACCTTCTTTACGGGAAATATAAGGAGGCCACAGTGTTTCGTTCATTCCTATGCGCAAAGTTTTGCTACATTTCGCTAAAGTTTCAAATGCCAAAAATGTGATAAGTAAACTAAGTAAAAGTGATATAGAACATTTCATGGCGTAAATCTCTGAGCGTTTTATAAAGCATGCTTATTTTATCAGCAAAGGAAGACTGGTACACGTGTTTTGTTAAACGATTAAGAATGTTTAATGTATCCGCAAAGTGTTTTTTGCTTCTTAATTTATTATTGTACATTGCGGCTCTGTGCGAGTACGGTCGCTATGGTATTGATAAGCTCAAGCTGCTCTATGGGTTTGGCAACATAACCATCAAATCCGACGCGCTCATACAAGGCTTTGTCTTCCGCAAAGGCATTTGCAGTCAATGCGATTATTGGGATATTGGGATCCTTTCTTTTGAGACGCTTGCAGGCTTCAACGCCATCCATTTCAGGCATTTGAATATCCATAAGTATTAAGTCGGGTTTGTTTAGCTCGAATTGTTCAATGGACTCTTTACCATTATTCGCAATCGTAATATCACCATTGGCTTTACTGATCATAGAGCGCACTACCAGCTGGTTTACTGGATTATCCTCAGCCAGCAATATGGACGTACCGCTCAAGTCTGCTGCTGTTAGCGGATCGCCTTTTGGTTGCTCTGATGTACACTTAGCCTTTTGCAAGGGCAACTCGATGCTAAATTGACTGCCTTCTCCGACAGTACTTTCTACTTTTATCGTGCCGCCCATCAGGTCGATTAGGGAGCGGGTGATAGAAAGGCCGAGTCCCGTACCACCAAATTTTCTGGTGGTGGACTTATCCGCCTGCTCAAATCGTGAAAAGAGTTTTTTGATTGTGGCTTCTGTCATTCCTATGCCGGTGTCGGCAACGGTGATAAGCATACCTGAATCATTTTGAAGTGGTTTTATATGGGTAATAATACTACCAGTTTCAGTAAACTTAATGGAGTTTGACAAGAGGTTAAGCAACACTTGCCTGACTCTGACTTCGTCTCCAAGCCAAAACTTATGCTCAAGTTCAACGTAGATCTTAAGCTTTAATCCCTTGTTTTTTGCCAACACTAAGAAATCTGAGCGTAGGTGTTCAACCAACACCTCAATATTAAATGGTCGTTCTTCAAGCTCAATTCTACCGGCTTCAATTTTAGAGAAATCCAAAATATCGTTGATGATAGTATTAAGTGCCTTAACCGAGTAAGTCGCCTTCTCAAGTAGGTTGGTAGCGGTGCTGTTAAGTGGTTCCGACTTTAATAGTTGTAATGTGCCGTATAAGCCATTCATGGGAGTTCGTATTTCATGACTCATATTCGCCAAAAAGACGGCTTTGGCTTTGGCTGCTTGCTCAGCTGCTTCTTTGGCGTGCGAGAGTTCTCGCTCATGTTTGAGCTGCTCAGTGAGATCTAATGCGATGCCCAAAAACCCATCAATATTGCCGTGTTCGTCGGTCAAGGTTGTTACATTTAACTTAATTTGAACGTGTTGATTCTGCTTAGTAACGTAAGTCCATCGACTAGTATCTACCACACCTTGTTTGGCTTTGGCGACAAACACTTCAAACCCAGGTTCAATGACTCTGCCAAGCTCTTCCGTTAACGCTTTTGCTCTTGCTATGACCTCTTCCTCAAGATGGAAAATGGCAGGGGATGATTTACCAATGAGTTCATCTTTTTTGTACCCTAATAAACGCTCAGCTGCAGGGTTAAACTGGGTAATGATACCGTCAGGATCGGTGGCGACAATGGCATAACCCGAACCTTCAACAATGCTGGTGTGAAGTTGGCTGTATTTTACGATTTCTTTAGTTCGTGCTTTTACTTCCTGTTCTAATGAAGAGTTCAGTTTAGCAAGGGACTGTGCTTTTTCTTCTTCGGCTGCTAGCTTTTCCTTTTCTGCTAAGCGCTGACGCGTAAAGCTTAAAAGCAGAATATAAGTGATGATTGCCAGTAGCGCAGACACCAGCAGCGCAACTTGCAAAATGGTATTAGGAGAGACGAGATTGAGTGAACGGATAAATTGCGGAGTTGGCCAAATTTTTACTTCCCAAGAGCGACCAAACAAGGTGACCTGTTTAGCCACCGAGTTATCCAACTCTTTAATATCTTCTTTTAGCACCTGATAAAATGGTGTGTTTTCATCGTTATTGGTTACATCGGAAATTTGAATTGAAACATCTTGTCGAAAAGACAGCAAAGTCGACAGGATCTCATCGATAAGTAACGGGGAATAAGTCCAACCAACTAAGTTGTCTAACCGATTTTCTTCATTTGTTGCCATACCAATAGAGGTATAAATTGGCGCGAGTATCAAAAAGCCGTATTTAATTTTATTGTCGGCTTGCACTAAGGTAATTGGGGCGGTAAGCCTCGGCTCATTGGCAGTTGCAGCTTCTATTGCCGCTGTTCTACGACTAGCTTCGGAACCTATATCCAAGCCGACGGCTTTATCGTTGTTTGCTTCGGGTTCAATGTACTGGATAACAAATTTGCTGGTGCTATGTGGGTTTAGCGTTTTGATGGAGAATGTTCTGTCTGTACGCTCAGCTTGTGCTTGTTGCACAAAGCTGCTTACGCTATCAACGGGGACATATTTGATGATCCCCACGCCACGAGCCCCAGAATATTCCGCTTGGAAGTCAAACGACCTGATATAACGCTGCATCGCCTGATAGTCAAAGCTGTGTTGTTGATTCGCATAAATTGCAGTGCGAAGCCCTAAAATACCGTACCAATACAGCGTAACGCGCTCGTTTACACCCTCAGTCACATGGTCAAGCCGTGAGGCAAGTGCCGCCGCTACCTTTTCAGCATGATGCTCCTTTTCTTGCTCATATAACACCAGCCCATAAAGCATACTGCCAACTAACACAAGTAGTGCAGCAACAAGTGGCAAAAATCGGCTCTGGCGAACTGTGTGAGCATTCGCTAACGACACGCTATATTCCTTACGCTTTAATTCTAATCAATATGTTAGTCCAGATAGCATAGAATTGATAGTGATTACGGTGAAGTGACAATCCTGAATTTATGCCTAATTTGGCTCATGAAAGACACATTATGAATTGTTATTTGGATAAATTGCACTCGACGGTAAAGTACTGCGTGGTTCGTATCGCGGCGATAAAAAGACGGCATTACAACTTGTTACTGTATACGATACAGAGTCAGTACTGTCACAACAGTCCACTGAAACCAAGCAAGGCGAGATAAATGTTGTGCGGCAATTGCTTGAAATGCTTGATATTAAGGGCTGTGTTATCACAGTGAATGCGCTACATTGTCAACGGCAAACACTTGAAATGATCGCTGCGAAAAAAGCCGATGTTGTGGTGCAGGTTAAAAAGAATCAGCCCAAGCTATATCAGGCTGTAACCGATCAATTTCAACGCGGTAGAACGACACAGAACCTGCGGCGGTAAAACCAGTATTGATACCAGCTACTACGTCAGCTCAATGTCACCAAAAAATAAGGTGCTAGGGCGCTAAATCCGTCAACACTGGCGTATAGAGAACTGTCAGCACTATGTACTAGATGTTGTTTTTAAAGAGGATTCATCAAGAATTTGTCTCGATGGTGCGGTGGAAAATATGGCCCTATTCAGGCGTTTTGTAATGAATATGCTCAAGCAGTGTGAATGCGGCTTACCGAGTCAACGGAGCAAATTGAAAACCGCTGGCTGGAACGACAAATTTTGGGCACTGGTGTTCTTTGGCTTATAAGTAATCAAAGTATGCTCCTCCCCCTGTGGTATGTACTAAGCCATTAGGAGAATAAAATGAGACTAATTAAATTATCAGAAGTACTAAATATAACAGGCTTAAGCAGAGCAACTGTCTACAGATTTATGGCTAAAGACGAATTCCCTAAAAGCGTGTCATTAGGCGCAAATTCAGTAGCCTGGGTTGAAGGTGAGGTAGAAGATTGGATTTTGGTAAAAGCGACGGCTAGAGATGCAAATTAATAAGGGGGCCTAACACTCTTAAATTAAGCCCAAATCCCTAGGTAAACTTCTGTTAAGCAGCCGCACTTACTTGTTTTTTATTTGCTTGGCCTTTGTATTTTAGACTAGCCATTTTATCTGACGAAACTTTTATATGAGCTAATGCCACTTCATAACCTAAAACCTTCAAGCGGTTGTAAGCATTTTTCAAATTAACTTTAGAGAAAAATGGCAATTTTGTTGGTAGTTCTGCAATATCATAGATAGCATAAACCACTCGATACTTACCTGTATCAGGCATAGCCTCTGGATCTGTTAGCGGCATAACACCAGGGTGGTTTGTATATAATTTTTGACGAGCTACTTCGCTAGCCCTAAATATTTCAGCTGAAACAACACCTTGACTGAACAGGTGGCTCAAAGTTGCCGACGAAGTATAATGCTTCACATGAATTAAATCGGTTAACTTGTCATGGCCATTGTTTAAATTTACTAAATCACAGAATTCAAATCGACTTTGTCCACCACCAATATAGATATTTTTGGTATCTAAGCATTTAATATTTGTGTCATTAGCAGCTACATCTTTATTGTAATCACCTTCTGAATCATGGTTGTATTCAGGTAAAGCTAATGGATAAATAGGGATTCTCCCCATAACGGTATTGATTTCTTTAACGAAGTCAGTATTTATTTCATACCATACACCTGCTCGAAGTTCATAGTGTTTACCGTTGTGAATAAACTCACAGTAAATACATTCGTAGCCAGACCATATTTGTAAGGTATTGTGATTATCATCTTTAGCATATACCTTATGGTCAACCTTTAAATGCTTGAGGTTTAATTGATTCTCTTTTTGCATTATGTAGCTTAAGTATCGCTCCAAACATAAAAGATCCGAGCGCTCCTTATTTCTTGCCCCATAGCTAAAGCCTGTGATCAGCTCTGATTCATATACTTCAGGAGCGATTAGCATTAGGTTATCGCCTGTTGTTGGCCCATTTTTATATAAATTGACTAAACGCTTTATGAGCTCAATATTTAGAGAAGTAGTGACTGAGCTTTCAGTCACTTCGCGAATATTGTCCACCCATTTAAATTCATTAGGTAATTCCTCACTATATTTTAAATATGCTCGAAGTAATAGCTTTGGAAGGCCTGTTAAGGTCCCTTTATATTTGATTCGTAAAGCCTTTCTTCGGCCTGCCACACGAGAACCAAATATTTTTTCACTACTGGCTCCTTCGATTGCAGACAGAAAATCTTCGTCTATGTCAATTGGAAAATCAGATACTTCAATACCTAAACCGCTTTGAATACGGTTGTTCAGTGGAGTGTGTTTATTTGAAGCTGTATCAATACCGCGGATATCTTTACGCTCAACAAGGTTGAGGGCTGTTCTTAATCCGAAGTCCGGAACCATGGAACTCATTTCTAGCATGTGATAGCCAGCTCCAAAGGCTATGAAAAAAGTCTTGCCTGCGTGGCGTACCTCTAATACAGCTCCTGTTGATTGATTAGTGCCAAAATCGACATCATTTAACTGATTGTCTGCATGAAATAATCCTGTAAAAGCAGGGGGATTAGAAGTAGGTATTTGAACATGTAATGTACTGGTGGTCCCTTCTATCTCAACATTATGGCTTTTCGCATCATTGAGTTTGATTGCTGAAGTATTTGAGCTCTCTTCAGATTTTAGTAGGTATATCGATAGTGGTGTAACTTTAAGCATGGCTGCTCCTTCTAATAATAAATTTATTTTCGCTTTGGACTCGCAAGTTTGCGATGTCATTTGTATACTGAACATGATTGTGCATTCTGTCAACAGTGAATTTGAAATATTTTTATTTTTTCGCTTTGAACTCGCAAATTAAAATTTCAGATTGTTTTATGGTTGGTTTTGTTTTTTGCTCATCGCTTTTGACTCGCATGTTAATTTGTTGATTTTTTCAGGCGGTTCGACTAAGGTACATAAATAAGAAAAGCATCGGGGGGCACTATGCAGGCCGTTAGTATTAAAAAAATACCAAAAGAAGAGTTTGAAGAGGCGACGGACTGGCGGGCTGATTATCACCTGTCAAAGGCGGCTATTCTTCCCGTGCTTGCAAAACAAAAACAATGGGCACAGTTGAAGGACCATAAAGTCAAGTTTGTTGATGGTTGGCGATTTAGCGAAAGCCCAGAATCAGAGTGGTATATGGCAAATGTTTCTTTGTTGGATACTAATAAAAGAGATCCTATAACCCTCAAATACCAGCCAAAATTGGTTGATGAGGAAACAAGGAAACTAGCGATAGATATTGAAACTACTCTGGTGGGAGAGCGCTATTACCGAATGAGGCATGTTGCTGACATGAGATTGAATCCGGAGAGTAGTCAGTACCAAACACCGATACTTTCATTCGAGTCTTGCGTTAAGCCTTCCGATGTTGTCGTACGTAGGGTCGGCAGTGCATCTGCAGCTTATATTTCTGAGTTTGATCGACAACATCCGATTGATGCCAACATGGCAATCGTTCGTGGCTTAAACCGCCACGATGCGCTTTGGTTAACTTATTGCTTGCAGCAACCTCTATATGTTGACTATCTAGAGAACAGAATTCGAAAAGACGAGCTGGTTCGTGTGGGCCTGTCGCAGTTAAAGAATATGCCTTTAGCGCCAACCCCTGATGAATTTACTCCTCTTTCTGAGCACTACCTTTCGTGTTTAGAACGGCTTTACTTTAGTCAAATGTCGCTGCGAGACCTGCGCGAACAGGTTTCAGCCTGGTTAACTGATTTCTTAGATAACTTATCCATCTCGTGGAATGAGAATAGGGTAAAGACGGCATGGTTCAAATCTGAAGACTTAAGTGAGCGTTTAGATTTTGGTTACTCAGAGCACAATAAAGTAACCCATCAACTATCCGCTAACGGCGGCCAATATCTATCTGAACTTGCAGTTATTGAACCGAAACAAGAGCAAGCGCTGCCAGAACGGTATCAGTTACTTAAAATTAAAGATTTAAAGCCGAACTTTCGAGTGTCTGATGACCTTACCCTGATCGACTCAAACCATGACGAAACGATTAAGATCAGCCGAGTGAAAAAGCGCTTGGTACAAAAAAATGATGTGCTGCTCTCAACATTCGCGAGAGAAAGTAAGGTATTGTGGATAAACGAAAATTTGCCTCAAGATACGCTGGCGAGTGAGCATTTAGCAACGCTGTTTTTCCACCAGTATGCAGGAGCGTACACCTTGCTGTTAGAAACGCCGTTAATCAAATGGCAAATGGCTCAATTAGTCAGTGGCAGTGTACAAGCTTTTATAAATTTATCCGATCTTGCCAAGGTGACGTTTCCACCGTTAACCAGTGAGCTGGCGACGCGTTGGCACAATGAATTAGACAACATCTTGAAAAAGCAAAGCCAAGCACTGGCAGAGATGAAGCAGATAAAGGCACAGATGGCACAAGTGTATAGCAGTGTTCATCCAAATCTAGACGAGGTGAACCATGTTAACTGACATCGAGTTACGGCAAGCGCTGCAACAGACCCTTGATGGCCTGACGAGTCAGCCACAAGCTCTTGACGATATCTGGTCAAAACAAAGCCATATTTGGCAAGAGTTAGGCTGGCAGAAGAGTCAGTTGTCGTTATGGCTAAACTGCCAATCAGCAGTGGAGAGAGAGGCGAATACTGGTCTATTTTCTCTTCGAACTGAAGGGAAAGCTACGGCGGATAACAGTAGCCAAAACTTAGGTGACATTTTGCTAGATTTGGTCGTCGAGCTGAAGCGGCCGTTACCAGTAAAGCTAGCGCTCAGTAAGCTGCCCAGCCATATCGTCGCCACAGAGGGCATGCTGAAAAGCGCGGTGCAAGAACACCCCAAATTAACCATGATGGGGCCCTTAATTAAGCTTGCTTAGTTATCCCTATCTTGAAGTAAACCAATTTGACCTTTGAGCCTGGATCAATAGAAAAGCCTCAACAAAAGAGGCACGTATTAGGAAAAGAATTATGAGTAATGCTACAGAACTCGCTCCAATTTATACGCCAGTTCGCAAACAATTTCGTCAATTTAGCGAATCGCTACCGCTAGAAGCAACACAAGACTTTTATCAAGCAGAGCTTGTCTGGGGTATTGTTGAGGGTAACCAAACACCAAAGATCTTGTTACTGGTGCTTGGTGATGGTAACTGGCATTACTCAGAGCCAGAATCGTTAGATGCACTAGTATTTGAGCTGCTGGGTGAAAATGACATGCTGGGTGACGAGAGCCAATGGCCAGCGTTTATCTGTTTGGCAGATGCGAACAACCAGCGTAGCTATGAGTTTAAAGGTTTTAGCCAAGCGGTACCTGAAATTCCAGGTATTGAGCTTATTCGCGATTACGAACGCTTGAGCGGAGAGCAGAATCTGGCTTGGTCAGCTATGGTATACCGTAACCTAATGCAAGACCTTGACGCGTTTCATGAACAGGTTTATCAAACCGTTAAAGATAAGGTGTCGGACAAAAACGACATTATTGAGGAAGTAGCGAAGATTCTGTTCTTAGAATCATTCCGAGTGCACCACAAATCAGGTAGTGACCTTGGTTTTGAACACAATGGCAAGGCGTATCAGCTACCAGAAATCTTTACTTACCAATATGTACAAGCACATGGTGATGCTGCTGTTGAGCTGATCCAGGCTGCATTTGACCATTTCAAATCACATCCGGACTATGTTGTGGTTAACGACGCGGGTGAAGCGAACCCGATCTTTGATGCGAAAACTCACCTTCGCCTAGAAAAGCCGCGCAACTACGAAACTCTGTTAAAAGCGATTCAAGACCTGGGACCATTCACCGATGAGAAAAACGGTGAAACTCGCCAAGGCACATTGGCCGATGTATCGGCTGACTTCCTTGGTCGTGTGTTCGATGTATTCCTGCGCGCAAACTTTGAATCCAAAGGCGGTTTGGGTATTTACCTGACGCCGAAGCCAGTCAAAGATGCAATGCTGGATATGGTTTTCCATGACATTGAAAACGATACTAATGCCGTCGCGCAAATCACCTCTGGTCAGTTCCGCTTTTGCGACCCTACATGTGGTTCTTACGGCTTTGGTTCTGTCGCGTTAAGCCGCGTTAAAAACTTCCTGCATACGGTAGCGGGTCTATCAGATCAAGAGCGCGAACAGCAATTTAACCACTTACTGGAAAATGGCTTTGTGGGGGCAGATGCTGCGCCGCGTATGGTGATGCTGGCACGTGTGAATATGGCACTGCAAGGCGCACCAAAAGCAAAAATCTTCTATACCGGTAACTCATTAACCACGCCGTCGCTAAAACCTAACAGCTTTGATTTGATCTGTACCAACCCACCATTTGGTACTCCGAAGTTTAAATCTGATAAACGCGGTAAAGAGTCGAAAAAAGCGTACGAAGCGGATATGGAACAAGTATTGGGTGGATTCCGCCCTGCTGAAGAGGTCGTCGATTCCTACAACGCCTACTACGACTACACCAAAATGACGTGGGAAGACACAGGTCCACTAGAACTAAACGAAGATGGCTCACCAGTTTGGGCTGGCTTCCGAACAGACTTGCGTAATGTTTCTACGGGTAAGAAGCCTAAGTACGAGTTGTTCCCGAGTGTGTCAGGCCTCGCACTGGGCAGCAAGCCAAGTAAAAATGGCGAATGGAAACCTGTTAAAGGCGGCTCGATTGACCCTGCCGTACTGTTTATCGATCGCTGTTTGCAGCTACTTAAACCTGGTGGCCGTTTAATGATTGTATTGCCAGACGGTATCTTGTGTAACTCGGGTGACCGTTATGTACGCGAATACATCATGGGTAAAAAAGATGAAAAAACCGGTGAGTTTAGCGGCGGAAAGGCAATTGTAAAAGCCGTAGTATCACTACCATCCGATACCTTTAAGCTTTCTGGTACAGGTGCAAAAACCTCAATCCTTTACTTACAAAAGCGCCCTGCTAGTGAGAAGCACCCAGAGCAGTTTTTGCCTGAACCACAAACCGATGTGTTTATGGCCGTAGCAGAAACCTTAGGTTACTTGGTTAAGAACAACATTGAAGACTATGCCGCTGGTGTAAGCAATGACTTAGACCCAATTGTCGCTGCTTATAAGCGAGGTGAGTGATGTTTCAAGTCAAAGTTGATGCTTCAAAATTAGGTGAGCGTTTAGATGCTGGTTTCTATCATCCAGAATATCTTGCTCTGGATGACAAATTAGATAACCTCGGTGCAAAAGCACTTAATTCACTCGTTGATGGTGTTTCTTGTGGTCCTTTTGGTGGGAATGCTATTGCAGATGATTTATATTCTGAAAATGGTGTTAACTTCATTAGACCATTAAACATTACATCAAATATTTTTGATGATTCGTCACTCGTAAAGGTTCCTAAGTCCCTTTTATTGGGTAATGGATTAAAAGTTTATAACGGAAGTAACTTATATTTTGGTCGTGTAGGAGTTCCTTGCGTAGCACTTATTGAAGGTGAAACAAGTATTTCTCCGAATATTATTATTGCAAAACTGCATGATGGTGAATCAGATTCAGGTTATTTACATGCATTTTGCTCATCTCTGTTTGGTTTATCTCAGTTAAAAAGACAGCTTAAGGAGGTCGCTCAGCCCACGACTTCAACTGATGCAGTGAGGTTCCTAAAAGTATATTGCCCTAATCCCATTTCCCAAAAATACATCGGGGATAAAGTTCGTCAAGCCGAGCAACTGCGCGCTTGGGCTAAGGTGTTGTATCGCATCCCCGCTTTCATTGATGCACTGATTCAAGAAACTCTTCCTACATCGCTTACCGAAGCTCTCACTGACTTATTAGTGAATGACAAAAAAGAAGCAACGAAGGAATTGACAAATTTTTTGTCACTAAAAAATGAGGACCTTGATACTAAACAGGCTTTTCAAACCGTTATCGATAAAAACAAAATGGGCTCAGTTGACACTGAAAGAGAGTTTTTTCATATCAACACCGTGGCAACCGATGCTATTGATGACTTTTTATCAGCGCAAACGTATCGACCAGCAATTACTGAAGCATTCGACATTATAACTTCTGCAAAGCACTACAAGAGTTTGCAAGCAATTAGTTTGGAGCCTATTCGACAAGGAGCAACGCCTAAATTTTCATCGATAGGAAAGAAATGTATTAAATCAAAGCAAACAAGAGATTTGTTTTTGGATGAGACTGGTTACGAAACGGTTGACCCCGATGATGAGCAAAACAAACGTATTGTTCGACTAAGAAGAAATGACATTTTGGTTACAAGGCAAGGAGCAGGAACAGTTGGTCGTGCGTCGATTTTTATGGATGATGAAGAGGTATATATAACCGATTCTTTATTCTTAGTTCGTATTGATTCAAACAAAGCTAATCCAGCGTTTATCGCCGGTTTTCTTCGAACTTATACGGGGCAGCGCTTGATAGAAAAAGGCGTGTATGGCTCAACCGGACAGTTAAATCTATCAAGTGGCGCTTTACGAAATCTTCCTGTGCCAGATGTTGATTTGGGTTTTCAGAACTTTCTTGGTGAAGCTCTTAGCACAGCTGACACCTTGTTTAAGCTTTCTACAAGACTGACTCAAGCAGCCAAAACCCTGGTTGAAGCCCTTATTGAAGGGCAGCTTACCGAATCGCAGTTGGTTTCCGCTCAGCAAGCACTAGAAGCAGGCGATGAGTCACTTGATCGTGCATTGCTTGAACGCATGACAGCTGAGGGCATTGATGGCGAAGGTGATCCTCTGTTTGACGATATCGAGCAGCTCTATGACCTGTTAGAACAAGCCAATCAAGCGCTTGACGCTGACGATACGATGGCGGAGGCCTAATGGAACAGCCATCATCACACGTCTTGAGTGACGAATTACTGCAAAGCGAAAACTTTTTGTTGGCTAGCGTGGTCAGGCCGTTAGAGCGTCTGTTGGAAAGTGGCTGCGCCATTATTCAAGATAAAGCCGTTCGCGAGCTGCTCACTGGCTTGGCTTACCCCTGTGATGATGGCAAACATTGGGTAGCCAGTAAGCGGCTACTTGATGGTGTGACCGAACTTGGTTCAAGCTCGCAGCTGGTGGCTGCTGTACTCGCTTGTGATAGCCAATTCCGTCAGCCTTGGTTAAACCTTATGGCGGCACGCTGCCAAGAGGCGTCTGAGCTGAGCGATCCACTGCAATTGGTTGAGCGTATCCACCAGCTTGGCGCTGCCAGCGAGTGGGTAGAAGCTTCACTCGCTGAGGCCTCTTTGAGTGCAACACCTTATAGTGCGATAGAGCGTGAGCTATTGGGTACCCAAGCAGACAGTATTAGTGCGCTACCTATTTTAACACGCGTATTAACCACCGCTTATCAATTGAGCTTATGGCGCGGACAAGCCTTACCGGTGATCGCGCCAACTGCTTTACAAGGTCAGCGCCCAGACATTGATTGGGTAAAGGGACGCTTGTTGCTGGTGCCTAAAGCCAATACTAAATACAACCCGTATCTGTTGGTTTCGCTCTCTTCATCTTACTCATCTTCTCGTTCTATCGAGACCAGACAATCAGATGACTGTGCTCGTCATGAGCTTGGGCAGCAAAAGATAGGGCAATATGATTTTGACCAACATACATTTGATAACCTCCCCCTAGATGCAACAAAGACCCGCAGTGATTTAGCGCTCGATTGGGTACTCAGTTCGCCTTGGGCATTGCTGCTAGCGGCGATCACCTATGAGCAGGATATATGGTCAAGCGAAGGGCTAGGCGGTTTAATGCTTGAGTTGCCATCCGGGCAAAGTGGCTATAAACCCAGTTTGGTGCAGGTGTTAGTGCTAAACCGAGATGGCGATGAGGTGCTGTGCGGTAGCTTGGCTCAGTTTGTTTCGCGGATCTTGGCTGAATTATCTATGGCGTTATTCCCAGCTGCTATCAGTACTCAAGAGCTTGACCAGCAGCTTGGCGATGTGATTGAGTTATTGCTTAAACGCCAAGTATGGCAACATCGAGATGGCATTAGTGGCGAGCTGGATTACTACCAAATTAACCCACAGTTTGCTGATGCCTGTTATCGCATGAAAGGCCAACGCGCTTTTGCCCTGTACGGAAAAAAACTGCGAGAGGCGATCCGTACCCAGGCTTTGCGTTGGCGCCAAGAGCAAGAGTCGCTTATCAGCCAGGCCCATTCAACCAATACGAGTAATACCTCAGCGCAGTTTTTAAAGGATGTAACATAATGACAAAAAATAATGCTATCAATGAATCTCAAGATGTTTGGAAAGCGCTGACAGAACAACATAACTGGGCGGCAACAGGTGTTTCGGATTATCCGTCAAAAGACCCGCTTGTTGGGCAAAGTAAATTTTTCAATCGTTATCGTACGTTTATTAAAACCATTGACCATGAAGACGATAAATTCGCTCACGTATTTGCCGTTGAAGGCGAGTGGGGGCGGGGTAAGTCTCGTTTGGGTTATGAGTTGATTGCACAGATCAATGATTGCTCTAAAGGTTGGTACGTGCGTAACGGCAGTGGAGAGCTAGAAAACGCTGAACTCTTTGATGATGAGAGTAAGCGAGAAGAGTACTTAGGCCTCTATATTCGCTACTCGCAAATTGTGTCTAAGTTTCAAAACACCGATAACTGGTTTGCCTATGGTTTATATCAAGCGTTGACCCCATTGGCGACTAAGCAGTTTGATGGCTCTATTCAATCAAGTATCGCTAAACAGGCACTGCAACGTATTGAGCCGTTTGGTTTTGAAGCTGCAGAGCTAGCGAATCGGTTAATGCTTGATCATGCTTTTTCTGATGAGGTGCTGTATTACGACCAAGCTCAAGATGAAAATGGCAATACCATTACAGTCACCCAATTGGTTGATTCGGCTTACCAATACCTTCAAAAGTTTGGTATTCAATATATCTTGATTGTGCTTGATGAGCTAGAGACTGTCGCAGAAGCTGCTACCTACGGCATCGATAGGGACGACGCTTGCCAACTGGATGGAGAGGCCATCCGTCTGATTGGTAAAGCGATTAAAGAGGAAGATCCACGTCGTAAGTTGCCATGGTTGCGCTATGTAGCGCTTTGTTCCCCGCTATTGGGGCAGCAGCTGCGTGAAATTCAATCGACGGCGCGTCGTTTTGAGCTAGTGGAACTCGAAAATAATGCCTTTGCTGATGTATCAGATTATGTCGCTAAGCTGCAAGAGGGTAACAAGCTACGTCATCAATATCCGATAGGTCTAGTTGAAGCGGCTTATGCCATGAGTGGCGCTAACTTTGGTTGGTTCAACGTGGTGATGGCTAATATTGATGTTGAGCTAGATAAGCTCGCAGGGAATAGCCAAGAGTTTAGCAATGTGGGGGAGTTATTTGATCAAGTCTTAGAAAATTCTGGGCGGATCTCCGATCATGTTTTAGATCACAATGCGATTAACGGCATTCAAACTGAGGACAAAGCACTTCTTAAGCAAGCGCGTAATTTGTTGTTTGCTCAATTACCTAAGGCGCTAGATGTCGATCATCAACATTTGTTGGCGTTATTGCCACTGAAAAATGAATATGATGAGCCGATCGTCAGCTTATATCGTAAAGTTGATTGGTCGATGCTTGATTGCCGTCAAGCATTGCAAGATGGAAAATTCCGCCGTGATCGTGATGAGTGGTTCTACCCAAGCGTAGATCAAGGTTTGAATCTTCAAGCCCTGCGTCAGAATTTACGCACGTTTGCCATTAACGAAACAGGTGATGAAAATACCTTCCTTGTACCGCTAGATGTTCAAGAATTCCGTCACTTGATCAGTCTGCTATATAGTCATCCCGCTGCAGAATTTGCTGCTGACGCACTATGGAAACGTTTCTTTGGTGATGTACAACAGTTAGACGATGAAGACAAAACCCATATCGGTCCAAGTGTGGCGATGCTGCTTCGTTTAGACATGCGTTATCGCTCCCAACAACAAAACTCAATGATTTTCCGTGAAGTAGGCTATGCCGACGGTCATGAAAAAGCGATGTCAGTGCTTAAGGCTGAATGGGAGCGTTCACCACTTGTAAGACGTCGTACTCGATTGTTGGGGCTATTTCGCTTATTGGATCGAGATTGGAACTACAACCAAGAAGCCTTTGTAAGTAAACAAGACTTGGCTATCCAATTTACTAAAGCAGGTGGAGGGCGAGGCGCAAGCTCTGGATTGCAGTATTGTGAGGGCTTAAAGCTTCATCCTCAAGGGAAAGCTGCGTTTGCTTGGGTAGACAGTAAAGATGAGCTCACACGTCTAAACGAAGAAATAACAGGCCAATATGGGGCGATTGGGCGTGTACCTGTTGTTGCATTCACCGGTTCGATTGGGGTGATGGACGATTACGCCAAGGGCAGTGTTAAAGACGATTTGAAAGAGAACATCTTACTCTATTATCTCAACACCAGTGAAATTGATGTGATTGAAAGAATTGGTGTCGACCAGCGTCTGCAAGAGGGCTTTGAGCTTAATGAGCAGGTGTTTACCTCGAAGTTCAAGAACCGTCTGAATAACATTCGTGATTACACCTACAGCCGAATTCATGAATGGCGACAATGGCTAAATGAGCGTGGTTTGATAGCCTGGCCTCTAAAGCCTTCTGGGCGTATTAACGATGATGATCGCAATAAGCTTTTTAAGGCTTGGCATTTACTCCTAGTCCAAGATAACAACGTCAATAGCTTGAATGATATTTTGCCTGAGCATGGCGTTGATGCGGCAGATATTCGAGCGGTGTTCAGCCGTTTATCACTAAACGGTAAAGTTTTACAAAGTGGCTATCAGTCAAACGAACATGCTGGTCTTTTTAGCGACATTGAGCACCCGGCACAGGCACAGGCGCGTGTACCTGCATTTTTGGCTGAGATAGCCAACCCGAAAAAAGCCAAATCATGGACATTGGACGACGCTCAAGAGAAGTGGTACTGGGGGTATTTGTGGTCCCCAGCGAGTCAAGGCTTATCTTCTAAAGCGGTATTCAGTGATTGGATGTGGCTCTGCAGCCAACTGAACTTAGCGAAGATTGAAGATCGCCAAGCTAAGAAAGAAAAATGGCTACCTGTTACACGCTCTGAGATTGAAGAAGGAGAGCTTGGTTACGCAGTTGCTTGGTTTAAAGGCAAAGGCGAGGATAGCTATCAAGGGCGAGTTGAAGCGCTAAGAGAAGTATTCGGAGAGGATAAGATCCCAGGTTTGTTTGCCGGCATGCAGGGTAAGCATGGAACTGAAACCACCAAAGCACATAATCATTTGGAAGCGGCAGCTGAGCTGGTGGTTCAAATTAGCGACAAGGAAACAAATCTTAAATCAGAGCTATCCGCAGTTGTTGATGAGCTCCCCGAATTGCTTCGTCTGCGGCATCAAGTGCTCAATCATATTCGTGCCGTACGAGATACTCGAGAAGCAAGCGCGGATTTGCGGTTGGAGCAGCGTATTCGATTAGAAGATGACTCTCGTTCGCTGTATTCGCGTATTGAACAGGCATATCAGTTTGCTCAGTTTGTACAAACTTCTGCGAAACGAATTGATGAGGCATGTGCGAACGTCGCTTCGATTATTAGCGACGAACCTGCAGCTAAAGCTCCGTTCCCCGTTAAGTTGTTTACCCTCTCTTTGGGGACGATTAGTAACATTTTACAAGGGGCGATCAAGCAGTCTCAGGTTACCGAAACACAACGAATCGAATATCAAGGTTCAACCGAGACGCTTAACTTCTATTTGCGTACGTTGCAATTAGACAAGGTTTCCAGTCGACTGGATGATCTTGCCAGAGAAGTGGGTGTTGATATCCGAAGTGGTAGCCATCGAAGCTTTGAGGATATCAGTGGTTATATCGTACAGGCTTATCGTAGCTTGCTTAAAATGTTTGCTGATACAAAGGCTGATTTTAGCAAACTGGACAATAAGCTTTCGGCCCTCAAGCACCAGCTTGGTGACATGTTGCCGGTCGACTACCCTGAAGCTGAACACCCAAAAAAAGTCCTCGAGTATCAAGATTCGTTGCGTGATATCGAAGATGCATTACTGGAACTAGACGAGCAAGTTGATCTCTTTAGAGAGAAGTTCTCAACCGATGCTAGAACGGGGCAGTTCTCAGCAATTAAAGATGTACCAGTGAAGTTAATGAGACCCATAACTGCACAGCTCGGTGTGCTAATGGGTAAGGTGAACAGTGTAGAGTCTGCGGTAAAGAGGTATCGAAATGAAATCATTGAAAAGGCCAATCAGACTTTAAGGCCAGAAGTGACGCCGCTTTTAATGGCGGTAGGCAAGCCAGCACTTTCGACGATCAAAGATGAAGAGTTTACCGATTTATCGTTGTCTGATTTGGCTATTGAGCTTGAGTGTCGTCATCGCGATTGGTACAAGCTCGCGGAATATGCCTTGCAAGGAACCTCGATTTCTGTTGAGCGCTGGGTGGAAATTTCTTCGCTGATGCTCAGCAAATTAGAACCTAACCTTACTTCTCAGGAGCAAAGTGAATTAGTGGACAAAGGAATCATTAAACTTCAAATCACCTTTGGAGGCGCTTAATGACTTTCTATTTAGCACTTTCACTTGCTAATCATCGCAGAGGGCGGTTTTTAAGTTCGCTTATTGGAACGGAGCCCGTCACTGAAACACTACCGCATCAAGGTTGCGTATTGATGTTAGGTAAAGACTTTCAACAGCTTGATGCAGCCAATAAGAGAGAGTGGCGCGACTGGGCGTTGCTGTCTGGGCGAACGTTGATGTTGCTTCCCCCTTACTCCTCTGGAGTGATTGATGAGGATATAGACTGGCAGATTGGTTTCAGTGAGGCAGTGCCTTCTGTCGATTCGCCTTTGGCGCGACTATTAGAGTCCGAGGTAACCCAGCAGATTGCAGGTAGACAAGGTGTTTGTGAGCGTTCACAGGGTCATCTTTGGGGCGCTTCTGCGGCGAATACTCGTTACCTGAAACATCATGCTGCCTCGGGAGTGTTTGCAGTTACTTGTTTGCCAATTTGGTCAATCTCATTAATTGACGAAACTGAGTTAGTGCGGGAATGGTTTGCGTTCTTTGACCGGTTAGCAGGAACACCAGATGCTATCGAGACTGACGCCGCCAATGAACCAACCCAGTTAATAGCGACTGATTATTCGATCATGGCCTGTATATACGCATGGCAGGCGATCTCTGCGAGAGAACTGAATGCCTATCTATCTAATCAAGCATTTCCCGTTTTTCAGTTTACAGGGAATGAAATGGATGAGGGCTTTTCTCGATTGTTAGCAATTGGATATGTAAACGAGAGTGGGCTAACCACTGAGGGGTTAGAAATACTCAAAGACAGTGCTTACTGGCTTTACGCAGAGCAGCTAAAGGATGCAACACGATGAGAAAACAAAACTTAGCGCAATCTTTGGCGGTTGAATCACAAATCCGTCTGCCGGGAAGTGCAGGGCGATTGTTACAACAAATCAGAGATGTGCTTGCCGTTGCACCATTGTTCAAAAGTGCTGGTCTCGTAAAGCGTGTTGAACGGCCAAAGGTTATTGACTTGACGGTCTCCGGGATTGCCACCCATTCCTGTATTAAAAACGCCTTAGGCGGCTATATATACGCGTCTGGTGCGGTTCGCATAGATATGTGTATCGAACAAAACCAAGTGGGGACCGGTAGTAACGATTCTGTATCAGAGTTGGATGATATCGATTTTGAAGCGCAACGAAAACGTCTAGATTTGGTGGAAATTCGCCAGGCCTATCAATTGGTCGAGAAGCAGCTAAAGCAAGGAAACCCTAGTCAATTAATTCTATTAGATACGCCACTATTTTTGGATAGGGCAATGACGCCATTGGATCGTAATGTAAAACACGTTGAGGAGTACCAGCGTACAAAAAATGTGATAGCGCAATTCTGGTCCAGCTATCGGGAACAATTGTTCCCGTGGAACCCTCAAGGTCCTGTATTAGCGAGTATTGTATCCGAAAGATTTAGTGCCATCGTTAACATTGCCAAGCAAGATTTGCGTACAGAAGAAGGTCGCAAGCACTTGTTAACGACAGATGAGCTCCAGCAGAAAAATTTGGATAAGCTCGCTGATATAGGGTCTCGCTTAGCCGGTATTGGTGATAAGCGTTTCATTCATGGCATTTTGGGATCGTTTACGCGCACGATGGCATTTAGGATGACAGAGAACTGCTCAAGAATGGAGCCAGCTGAAGCAGTTGATGCTGGTGTTATTGGCTTTCACTATCGAGGCGGACACACCAGTCAAATTCAAATGGTACAGCTTGCGGGTGAAGCTCAAGACTGGGACACCAAAAAGCTTGATGCAGTCGCTTGGAAACTGATGGCTTTAGATATCCAAGGTCAAAGCAAGCTAAAGCCACTACCACAACTTTTAGCGATGCAGCAATTGAAAATGCTGGACCAGTTTGCAGCGTATTACCGTCAGGGGTTAAGCGATGCAATCAAGAATAACGATGTAGAAGATACCTGGTTATCTGGGTTGGACGAGGAATAAAAATGAAACACAGTGTACTAGGTAAATTGGTTGGTAATACCGGTGACGCAAACAAACTCACTATGGTTGTAGAAAACTCTTTCTCCGTGCGAAGAGGAGAGTTTGTTCGGATTATGCACCAAGAGCGAAGAGATGAGCTCGATGTCGCTGTACTGGGCAGAGTAAATAAAATTCATCGCTCAAATATGCTCTTTAATTCGGGCTTCGGGGACAGTGTTACCGAGCTAGAACTGCTCCCAGGCGCCAATATGACGGGCGAGAACATGCATGCCACTATCGAGTTGGTGGGATACCGAGACCCAGCAACGAACCAGATCAAAATTCCTCGTCGTCCGCTTGATCCTGGCGCTAAAGTTGAAACCGTTGATTTTAAGTTCTTAAGTAAGTTCTATGAATTTAAGGAAGATAGTAGCCTTCATCTAGGTAACCTTGTTGGTTATGAAAGAGGTGAAAATACGGTACCGGTATACCTTGATGTCAACAAGCTAGTCACCGAACACATGGCCATTTTGGCGATGACCGGTTCTGGTAAGTCTTATACAGTTGGTAGGATTATCGAGCGCTTGGTTGCCTTTAATAATGGTACCGTTGTGGTGTTCGACCCCCATGGAGAATATGGGCGAGCGTTGTCTAAAGGTGAGCTGCAGTTCAGTGATGGCCTTGATTCTGTAGAAGATAGTCGAGACCAAACCGCCTTACCTGAAATAAAGGCAATGATCGAGAAGCTTCAAGCAGCTGATGCGGGTATTCAGGTTTATACACCTCAGGATGATGCCTTCAATCATAAATATGCTGGTAAGAACCATCCATTGGCGTTGCAGTTTGATAACTTTGAAATGGATGATATTTCAGAGATTTTACCTGGGCTAACAGAACCACAGCAACGTGTGCTAGATGTCGCGATTCGCTATTGGCGTAGTGTTGATA
This sequence comes from Pseudoalteromonas sp. Of11M-6, assembly GCF_022347905.1. Classification (NCBI taxonomy): domain Bacteria; kingdom Pseudomonadati; phylum Pseudomonadota; class Gammaproteobacteria; order Alteromonadales; family Pseudoalteromonadaceae; genus Pseudoalteromonas; species Pseudoalteromonas sp. Of11M-6. Next base: position 41,975 of record NZ_JAKRFW010000011.1, read on the forward strand.
AGAGTACCCCACGCGATATTAACCGTTTGCGCTATTTCTTGGGTGATGGCATCGAAGAGCTTCGTGATTGGGATGACTTATCTGAGGCAGAAGCCAAAGCACTCAACGGACGAAGTGCTGCTGTAGCGTCAATGAAGCTTAGCCGTGTTTTGAATGAAGCGAAAAGCTTTTACTCAGCAGCAATGAAAGAGCCGACTGATATTTATCAGATGGTTGGTCGAGCTTCGAACCGCAAAGGGCGATTGGTTGTCGTTGATTTGCAGGGGTTAAGCGATACCGCTAAACAGGTGGTTTGTGGCTTACTATCGAGTGAGATTCTAAGCGCTGCATCCAGTAAGACAGACAAGACACGCCCGTGCTTTTTGGTATACGAAGAAGGGCATAACTTTGCGCCAGCTGGTGGTAATGCTGTCAGTCACCGCATTATTAAAAAGATTGCCGGTGAGGGTCGTAAATTTGGCGTGGGCTTTGGGATAGTTAGTCAACGCCCATCAAAGCTTGATGCCGATGTGACTTCTCAATGTAATACGTTAATAACCATGCGCTTAAAGAACCCTGATGACCAACGATTCATTGCCAAGGCATCAGACATGGTGAGTAAAGCAGACCTTGATGAGCTATCCAGCCTTTCAACGGGTGAAGCCTTGATTTGTGGCCGTTCGATACCAGCTCCTCTATTGGTTAAAGTCGGAACTAAAGCACTAATCCATGGCGGTGAGTCGCCAGATGTACTAAGTGTCTGGGAGCGTTTTGATGGCTGACACGGTATCCAAGATCAAAGCGGAGCTAAATCAAAACGCCTTTATCGATAAAACTTTCCCTGTGCTAACGGGTTGGGGAGTGAAAGATGAGGATGTACTGGTTCATAGCTTAGGGTGTAGTGTTTGGAACACATTGGGGCACCAGCTTGGTTTTATGGCCGTTGTCGAGGCACCTGCACCATCGGGGGCGGGTAATGATATTCGTTCAGATTCTGTATGGTTCTCATACGCGACTCAATCACCAGAAGTAGTCATTGAGTTTGAGCGTTATGATGGTTCAACACCAGACAAGACAAAGCTAATAGCAAAGTTAATGAATCTGTTAGAGGCTTTCCATCGTTGGAATAGGAAGCCTTCATTACTTGTGCTTTCTTTTTGGAGCAAAGAAGTGGTTTCTGCGCCAGATATTAGAGAGTTAAATCAATTGGCAAAATATGGCGCGATGAATAGCAAAGGTGTTTTTATTCCGGGTATCGAGAACGCTCAGCTTTTGATTAATCGTTTCTTTTTTGAAGACTCGGTGAGCCAAAAATTGTTTCTACAATCTGTTAGCTTTTGGGAGGCGCAATGAATCAAGTAGCAGGGCTGTTTTTACCTAAAGCGAATAAACAGCTTGGGGATAAATACTATTTGTTAGAGTGTTTGGGTGATGGGACCCACGGGTGGGTTTATCGAGCTGAACGACTAGCCGATGGGCAAACTGTCGCTATTAAGATTCCAAAACAAAACTCGCAACCAGATCGTGTACTAGCAGAAGGCAAAGAGTTAATAGGGTTAGATCCTCATCCAAACGTGATTCAAGTATTTGAGATGGGGAGAATCCCTTCCGAGAAGCACTTGTACGTGATAGAGATGGAGTACTTTCCAAGTGAAACGTTAGCCCAGAAATTAGAGAATCGTGAGTTTCATTTAAACCGTTCCGAGAAAGCTTTTCCTGGCAACGAGTATGAGTGTGTCGCGGTTAACTCACCAAAATACTATTTCAATGTATTCGAGCAAGTTCTGGATGCTGTTGAATACCTTTCTGAACTGGTACCACCAATCTCACATGGCGATATCAAGCCACACAACATACTTATTGGGCAAAATGATCTGGTTAAATTAACGGATTTTGGTAGCTCAGCGTTGCCGTTAGAGTTCTATGTTAGAACGCGTGAAAATGGCGGCACTGTGCTTTATTCAGCGCCGGAATTTTGTGATTGTGGCTCGCGTAAGGGAAAAGCGGAAGAGTTGCTTTTTGGGGATGTATATAGCCTAGGCGTGCTGTTGTATCAGCTAATGACGGGGCGCTTGCCTCACGATACACAGATCGAGGTGAGAAGCCACGCTCCTTTTGCAAAACCGAGTGAAATCAACTCTGGTGTATGCCCTGAATTAGAAGCTGTGATCTTGAAATGTTTGAACAAGCATCCACAAGATCGTTATGGTTCTATTCAAGCATTGAAAGCGGATTTTCAAGCTTCTAAGCAAAGACAGCTTGCCTTCATTGCACCAAAGAATACCATTAAGACGACTACAACAACTCGAAAAGATTGGTCTAGTGAGGTTACTCAGGCTCTAGAAGATACTGATTACAAAGCTGCAGCTAAGACAGCTCAGCTAGAGTATCAGCGTAGCAAAAATAACTATGCACTGTTCCTTCAATGTCACGCCCTTTACCGTGATGAACGTTGGAATGACTTAGAGCAATTGATAGAAGATAACCACTCTGTCTTTATGAATAGCGGTGATAATGATATTGAATCTGCACGAGTTATTGCTATAAAAGCCATGTTGAAGTGGCGAAACATTGATCTAGCAAAGGACCTTATTGAGATTGCTCGAATCAATGATGCGGACAACTTCAATGTGTCTTTGTGTTACGCATCATTACTTGGTCTAAATGCAAGGTATGAGGAAGCCAAAGCTGAGCTGGAAAAGCTGAATAAGCTGTTCCCTATGCAAAAGAAAATACTAACTCGTTTACTGCAAGTGTGTGAACAGCTCAGAGACTACAACACGTCTGCAGGCTACTTGCGTGCATTACTTAGGTTAGTTAAGTCTGATGAAAAGCTGAACCAGAAGCGCCAGCAGTACGAACGGCTTGGTGTTTGGTAATATTAAAGTTACTATTACTTCTGTTTAAAGAAAAATTTAAATTGACTGTAATAGTTTTTCTTCTATTTTTTAGTTGTTCTTCTTCAGATGTTCTTCAACTTTGAGGGCCGCTTCTGGTGCTCTGGCAGTAACTAACCCAGAGATTGCCGCTGTGCTGAAAGCAGTGTTACCACTGTTCTTCTAAACCGAAATACTTGATTGGAAGCCGCTATATGCGGCTTTTTTGTGCATTCTTCTCGGGGCACACTGGGGACATTCCACGCCCAGATCTACCCCATATTGAACCAATTCCCAAACCATAAATAAACAAAAACCCCATCAAAAACAGTGTTTTGATGGGGTTTCAGTGTCGCTATTTGGTGGAGCTGGGGGGATTTGAACCCCCGTCCGGAAAGCGTCGATTTTCTCACAGCTCTTTTAAAAACAATGATTTATATCAAAAACAATAGCTTGTAATCTAGTGTAAGCTAGTTGAATCTTGTGTTAACTAGTGAATGTGGGCACAATGTGGACACTTTAGCTTCTATGATGGCCTTTAATTAAAGGTCATGTTTATATAAGTGCAGTCGACTTTTTAAGGAATTTATTGTGGCCAAGCCTAGGATATTTATCAGCTCTACATACTATGATCTGAAACATATAAGAAATAGTATACAAGCATTCGTTGAAAACTATGGTTATGAGTCTGTATTATTTGAGGAAGGTGATATTTCTTTTCATCATGACTCTCCTCTTGATGTTTCATGTTACGAAGAGATTAAAAACTGTCATATTCTTGTTCTTATCATAGGTGGTAGATACGGTGCTCCTGCATCTGAAGCAGAAGCAAGTGAAGAGGATATGGGAATAAAGTTCTATAACTCAATAACAAAAAAAGAATATGAAACTGCTAGAAAAAGCGATATACCTATCTATGTTTTTATCGAAAAGAATGTTCACTCTGAATACCATACTTACAAGAAGAATAGGACCAGGTCAGATATAGAATATGCTCATGTAGATAATACAAACATCTTCAAACTTATTGATGATATTTACTCTCAGAAACGGAATAACCTGATAAAGGATTTTGAGAAGTTTGATGATATAGCTAATTGGCTTAGAGACCAGTGGGCAGGTCTATTCGCGGACTTTCTAGCAGAAAAGAGTGCTGATAAAAACTTGGATGACCTTTCTACACAAATATCTGGCTTGCAGGGAATAAGTTCAGTTCTCAAAGAATATACTGAAACTATTATGGAAAAGCTTCAGCCTGAAAATTTTGAGAGCTTAATTGAAAACTCTAATGCTAAGCTTAAGCAGAAGAGAATGGAGCGTATTTTTTCTTCACCCCTGATTAGTTATATTAGGGACATACTTCCAGAAATTGTCGACAACAACAAAATATATGAAGCATTCGAGGATAGTGATTCAGTAGAAAAATTTTTACGGAAATTAGAGTTTGATGAAGATTATATCCTTGATTTTATTGATAAAAGTGACGCTTTACAAGATTATAAACATATAAAAGGCGAAGCTCTAACTTGGTAACACTCTATGTTTATCATTCAATTTTAGGTCCAAACCTAATAGCATCTTCTAAATGACTCGGTGCGAAGTGTGCGTAAACCATCGTTTGCTCTATCTTCGCATGGCCTAGTATCTGTTGTAATACCAATATATTCCCTCCGTTCATCATAAAGTGACTGGCGAACGTGTGCCTTAACACATGGCTACACTGACCAGTTGGTAGAATAATATCTGTGTTGTTTATAGCTCGTTCGAATGCCTTTCGGCAATCTGCAAATAGTGGCCCTGATTTTTTGGGTATCTCATCATAAAGTGCTTGAGTGATTGGCACTGTACGGTTCTTTTTGCCCTTGGTCTTCATAAACATAATTTTGCAGTTACCACCGGAGTGGATCACTTGAGAACCTTTTAGTGAAGATGCTTCACTTATTCGGCATCCAGTAGCTAAGCAAATTTTTGCCACGATATAGACGTGCGGATTTGACGAGCGTTTAAGCTCGTTAAGCACTGTTTGTATTTCATCTTCAGTTAAAAAAGCAAGTTCGGTCTGCTGTAGCCTAAATGGTTTAACATCAGTTAGGGGATTCGGGTAGTTGATTTCACCCACTTCAATTAGCTTGTTGAATACCCCCTTGATAAGTGCCAAGTCATTATTGGCCGTTTTACCTGAAATAGCCTTTTCACCTGTCATTCGGTTACCACGCCAATCAACATACGTTTTTGAGCTGAATGATTGAGCAATTGGGTTACCGAATGCTTCGCACATCATCTCTAATTTATTGAGTGCTTTTTGCGGGTCGGTATAAGTTTGGCCGTGAATTTTGTACCACGTTGCGACGATATCTGATAGCTTTCTGAGATCCGTTTTTTCTTGCTTCCAAGGTTTGTCCTCAGCTTGAGCGACCATGTGGTTTAAATATCTTTGTGCCTCACCTCGGGTAGGAAACACCTTTCGAATCCTTCGGCCATCGCTTCCCCACGGCCTGATGTCTATTTTATACCCACTTGCCACTTTTTTTATAGTCATACATCGAAACTCCATTGACCAAAACTTTACAAAAAATTAATATACCCTGAATCGCAACAAATGGAGGTTACAGCGATGCAATTCCAAAAATCAACAATCCCTTTAAGTTTACTTCAAAAAATATCAGGTGGCCGTGATGGTGGTGCAGTCGTAGTTCCACCGGAAAAAGAGCCTGCAACGGCAAAGGTAACTAAAACTAGCACGGTTAATAGTTAAACGTTTGCCATGTTAGAAGTTAATTTACTCAGTTCATGGTCTCAGGTAGTGGCCATGGACACCTTAGTTTTTTGTTTAATGATCACGGCTGCTTTGTGGGCATTTTTTAAAGATAAGAATTTATCAATTAAGTATGCAGCTGTTTGTTACGCGCTCTCATACTCGGCCAGCTTCTTCATGAGTGAACTTGTACAAGATGGGGGACGATATTTTGCACTTAATGCGTATTATCTTAATTGGCTTATTTATGATGCGTTTACCGTATTTGCAATATTCGTTGTTCATACGATGACTAAAGAACGCCATGCAAGTGAAGTTAAACTCGCTTATCTAATGTCGATAGTCAATATGTCGGCATACTTAGCTATGCACTTTTTAGCATTTGTATATCGTCATCAAACACATTGGTTTTATGATTTTTACACCGTTATTGTAAATACAACAGCAGTTTTAATCTCAACAAACTTCATTCTTAGCTGGTCAAATATCAAGGTTCGTCAATGTATATCGAGCTACCGCTAGCATTGCTCTGTTTTATATTAGTATTTTTGATTTTCTTTTTCGTATTAAAAGAACAAGGCGAGCAAGATATGCCGTTAGGCGAACTTGCCATGTTGTTATTGTCGGAGTACCAAGCTATAAAATTATTACCCATAGAAAAGCGAGTTGAAGCTAAGCGTCTATGGGATATAAAGTTTGACCTCTATCAACAGAGGTTGTTAAAGGAAAATATCGAGCCTGACAGGGCACTAAGGATTGTAAAATGAACTTCATCACAGAATACACTTTAATAGGTTTACTTTTTTTGGCTATGGCTCTCTTTGTTGTATTCGCGGCCAAAAGCTCTAAAAAGGGGAGTACCGAGAACGACGAACCTAAGCAGTCTGATTTTAAATACAAGCAAATATCAGAGTTAATGTCTCCCGCCGAATTGAGTTTTTATCACGTTTTAGTTTCAGTGATTGGAAGTAAGGCGGTTATCTTTTCAAAGGTTAGAGTTGCTGATGTTTTAAAACCAGATGTTAGCGGAGACCGATCACTATGGCAGAAGTCTTTTAATGCTATATCTTCAAAACATTTCGATTATGTTTTATGTGACCCACAAACTTCTAAGGTACTAGCGGCCATTGAGTTAAATGATAAATCGCATAAGCAAAAATCACGACAGGAAAGAGATGCACTGTTAGAAAAAGCTTGTATCAGTGCCAGCTTAAAGCTTTACCAATTTGATGCCAAACGTGCATACAAGATAGATGAGGTAGCAAAAGTGGTGTATCAAGCTTTTTCGACAACAAAGTCTGAGCAGAGTAGTATTGGAAGGGTTTGCTGACTTATTATTTTTAAGCTTGTTAGCCTCTTGGACAATCGCTTTAAGTTGATATCGACTCAGAAGACCTATTCACTTTTCATAATCAAATAAAATAGTATAATGATTGAGCGTTGGTTGTGATTTAACCAACGTCTGATAGGGCAGTTTCCCTTTAAAAGGTAAAATTATGGCAAAGACAAAAGCCAATAAGAAAAAAGTATATGTTAAATCACATACTAAAAAGCAGAACGGAAAGACGATCAAAGTGCCTACACACTATAGATCGACTCCCGATTAAAGCTTCATTTCTGCATTGAAATGTAATCGCCCATCAAAGTTGCCGCTTCGATGGGCTCTCGAATTATATATATATTAATATATAACGCAAATCGTAATCTTCGTTCACTTAAAGCTAGCTAAGTTTATTTAGCTTCTCTGGCATTACCTAGAGTGATTCTATCTTTACTTTCGATAGTTACCAAATTTTCAATTCTCTTAAGTATAAGTACAGATGTCGCTTTTAGTTGCTCTACACTTATTTCATCCAAAATTCCAAGTTCCTTAGACTCGTAAAGTCCCTCTTGAATTTCCTCCAGCACTGAAGCTTTATCTAGTGTAGTACCTTTAGAGTCGAACAGTAACCAATCCATTGAAATTTCAAAATCAATACACGCTTGCCTGCACTCTACTAGCGGAATTGCATCATTTTTCTTAGCTTGTGCAGCCCAACTTGAGTTTTTCCCTAATTTTCGTGACAGCTCAGTTAGAGTTTTCGAATCATATAAAACCCTTAGTTTTTCAAGCACTTCGATAGTTGTGTTTATTTTCATATGTAAAAAATCCACGCAAGTATAGAAAATATCTATTGACATAGAAAATTTCTATATCTAAGCTTCGTTTCGTTAGTTTCAGACAGACAAAGACGAATATAACATGAGTAACCAATTAATTTTATCTCTCGCATCGCCTATTTTGACGTATGACGAATACGCTAGGCTGCAAGGTCAAAAGGTCAAGGATGTGGTTAATGCTGTAGCAAATGGACGCTTACCCACATACACCCCGCCGTGCGCACCTCACGAGAATCCTGCTCGTGTCAAAAAATATATCAACATGGTTGCATTATATGCAGAGGCAGCCAAAGCCGCGAATTTAGAATTTCAAGTTCAAGGGTAGGGCTAGCCATGCTTAACGAACGCCAATTGACGATTTTTGAAAAAACATTCCCTGCACAATCAGCGGTAAATGCCGTTGCTGATATCAGACCTGATACCAGTGCTGCGGCTATCCTTGCTCGCGCTAAATTGCCGAACAAAGAGCGTTTGGCGGAATCAAAACTCGATAGTCACCAATTGCGTTCTGATATCCTACATACCCATAGCAACTTAGCGGTCATGCTTGCTAATGGTTATTTGGTTACCGAAAAATTCTTTGGTTACGCTGAAGCACGCAAACGCTTATTAGAGGCCGATAGGGTACTTACTTTAGGTGGTATTAATCTTAGTGTCTCTGATGATGAGCTTTGCGAAATCGCAGAAGACAAGGCACGTTTATTCGAATTGCGCTTGAAGTGCAGTGAACCGACTTACAAGCTCTATAAAAAACTATGCGCTGACTTTCGAGTGTACTGCATTGAACCACCTACATTTGATGATGACTACTTTACGTTATCACCTGCTGAGCGCTCAAAGCTTTCTCCTGCCTATCGTCAAAGTGTTATGAACCTATTGAAAGGTGCGCTAAATCGCATGGCTTGCCCGCTTTGGTGGCGTCGTCGTTTACGTACCAAACAAGCATTGGTTATCGAGCAACTAGCCCGTGATATGCGTACCGTACATAAGAAGTCATCGCCTTATGTCAGCGAATTTACGATTCGCAGCAAGCGCGAACGCAACGCCAAATCAGACGCAATCATGAATGATTTGTATGTTGTGCCAAATGATGCCAGCCCCTTTGATGAATTTGAATCACTGAAAGACGTTGCTGCTAAAAGTTCAACGTCTGGTAAACAGCTAGCCGCTGAACTCATGGTGCGCATTCGTGGCTTTGAAGAGTGTTCAAAGACACTCGGCCACCGTGGAGAGTTTTATACCATCACCGCGCCAAGTCGTTTTCACTCGGTACACGCAAGCGGCATTCCTAACCGCAAATACAACGGCTCAACACCGAACGATGCACAGGACTATTTCAATGACCTATGGAAACGTGCAAGGGCATTGTTCGCAAAATCAGATATTCGCCCTTATGGTTTCCGTGTGGTAGAGCCTCATCATGACGGCTGTCCACACTGGCACATGCTGCTATTTATGGAAAAAGGCCAAGCGATTAAGGCTAGAAAAATCCTTAAAGCCTTGGCACTTGAAGACACACCGAGTGAAGTCCGTACATCATCAACCCGTTTTAAGGCAATCAGCATCGACCCGAAAAAGGGCAGTGCTGCGGGGTATATCGCCAAATACATCACCAAAGCTGTTAACGGTGAACACATCAATCAAGTGACTTGCTCTGAAGCGGGAAAAATCTCAATCGCTCCCGCTGATGCCGCCGAACGCGCATCCACATGGGCGAGTACTTTTAATATCAGACGTTTTCAGCAAATCGGTGGCCCAAGTGTGACCACATGGCGCGAACTTAGACGCCTTGGCATGGGTGAAAGCGGCAAATGTGAGGTTGCAAACTCTATGAACACAAACTTAGACACGGTTTCCCGTTACGCCCTTGAGAAAGTAAGAGCTGCGGCCGACGCTTCCGATTGGGCGGCTTTTTGTCTTGCGATGGGTGGTGTGCAGGTTAAACGTAAAGACCAAGCGGTACGCATTCACTATCAAATCCCTGACATCGTTGACCAAATCACAGGGGAAATCAGCCGCAGTGAATCTAATAGCCCGTACTTCACCACCAAATATGGCGATATGCCAGCCAAACGTATTTTAGGCGTTGCATGGGATTCGGTTGTGGTTATTACCCGTCGCGGTACGAACCAAGTCTTGACTGAAAAAGACATTCAATCGCAGCGCAAGATAATGCTCGGAGTATCTGAATCTATCCAGAACTGGGTAGATGATGGCCGCTTTGAACAACCAAGCGTTGAAGAAATGCAGTTCTTAGAATCCTGCGCAATCGAAGACTATCAGAACATGTGTTTGTTTATGGATTACGAGGCACTTTCTGTAGTCGGTAGCGACGAAGTCGCCTTGGACTTGTGTCATTAACTGTAACCCTAAGGAATTCACATGCAACACAGCAAATTAAACGACCTACTACGGTCACAACATCAACTTATTGAAGACTATTCAAAGGAGCAATAACCATGGCCAGTATTGAAGGTGCAATCACAGACTTACAACGTGTTAACCGTACGGACGACAAAGGCGCGCCACTGCCTGAAACCGCTGAATTTAAATTTCACACCAAAAGCCCCGCGAGCATTTGGACGGTAAAGGTCACGAATGACCAAATGGCTAACGGCACATTCTCGCAGCTAGAAAAACTCCAATCCGACCCGAACGGGTGGGGCTTAAAACCTGTACTACTGAACCTTGAATATTACGAGGGCGCAAACGTAGCACGCCAAATGGAATGGAAAGGCTTCCGCTTGAACTCCATTGCAACACAGCAAGCGAAGTAAGGGGGAAATCATGGCTACTTGCGTACAGCTCGAATATGGCGAACTCAAACCAACGCCACAATCCATAGACGATTGCACGGGCTTTGTACTGCTTGAGCCTAACGAATATCAACAGTTCTTGCTTGGTTCAAGTCTCTTTGACCCAAGCGCAATTACCCAAGCTGATGCACAGATGCTTTTCATGGCTGGCTTCAGTTTGGTCATTCTTTGTTACTTAGTCTCTTGGGGCTATGGAACAGTAATCAACTGGTTTCGGCCAGAACACGACAAACCATAAAACACACACTTTAAGGAGAACATTATGGACTTTTCAGGTATCACAGGCGCAGTTGACTCAGCAACAATCGTGGCGGCAATCACTGCAATTGCAGCAGTTAAAATCGCACCGGGCGTTGCTAAGTGGGGTTACAACAAGGTAATCGGCTGGTTCCGCTAACCAACACGCCAAGTCTACAAAGCCCCTCATTTCGCGGGGCTTTTTTGATCTAAACACAGAGGGTTTACAAATGATATGGGGATTATGGTATGCGTCACTGGGTATCGCCTGCGCGGTTGCAGTCATTCGCGGCTTCGAATCTGAATAGGTTCGCACGGTCATTGTGGCGGTTAGCATGCTACATGCTGCGCCATCCATTAAAAACAGCATGGTTTATCGTTCGCCTGTGGTTGGTGTTGCTGTTAGGTTCAATTTGCGCGTTTGGGGTAATGGCCGCAACGGATTTAGCGACTCAATATGACGTCGGTGACCCGAGACGTCCGAAAGTTGAAACTATCAGCGAGTATCAGTGTGACACATCGTCAACATCCATTTCAGAGGGAGAAACCGCAGGAGAAGCATGTCGTGGTGTTTGGAGTAGTCAGGCTGAGGCATATGGCGCCAGTCGTTGCCATTTTAACTATGAATGGGTTAGTGACAATGAAGTAAGGGGCGTTCAGGGTGTTGAAAACTGGAAGGGAGACTGCGAACTTCGCGAGTATAGCCAACGCTTTAGTGCAAACCACGTTAGAACCATTGAGGATAGCGTATCCTGTCCGTCTGACAGCTCGCCAAGGCATACCGCAAAATTGCGTATTAGCATACGCGATGGTATTTGGGTACGTGATGGTGAAGCCGACGAAATGTGCTACCGCCGATTGCAACCGAATGAAGTCCCTGAAGAACCTAAAAAGTGTAGTGATTTAGTTTCTAATGATGCGGGTTTTTACTCGGTTACTACGCCCAATGATAAGTATCCTGATAGCTCAAAATTACGCTGTGTTGAGAACGGGCGTAAACCTGACGGCTCAATGGCCTATTGTGAAGTGACTGCTAATGTGTGGATTAACGAGCATCAAACTGATTCACACACGATGTGGTCTCCAGTTAATGGGACGACATTTACAGGTGCGAGCTGCGGCAACGCATCCAGCCCGAATCCAGAGCCTGAATATGAGGATAAATTTTGCACCGCAACAAGGGACGGCGATATATTCAAAGTGGATTGCCCAGATAGCGCTATCGCAATCAACTGGAATCAGGTTCGCATGCTCGCCGAATCCAGCGCGCTCGATAATCAGCGCATCTCAGCTATCGAAGCCTCGTTTATATCGCAAACCAAACTCAATGAATTAATCCAGTCAGGCACGTTAAAAGGCGACCAAGGCGAAAAGGGCGAGAAAGGGGAAAAGGGTGACCAAGGCGAACGCGGTATAAAGGGCGAACGTGGCCAAGATGGTGTTGACGGTGTTGACGGCGTAGATGGTGAAAAAGGCGAGAAAGGCGAAAAGGGTGAAAAAGGGGAATCAGGAACGGACGGCCTAAAAGGTGAAAAAGGTGATAAGGGTGATAAAGGCGAAAAAGGGGAGTCGGGCGCTGATGGTGTCGATGGTGAGAACGGCAAAGACTGCTCTGTTATTGCCACGCCTGATGGGGCGAGTATCGTTTGTGCTGAGACCTCAGCAACATTAGAAAATGGCAAATCATGCACTACGGTTGCAGGTGCTGAAAAAGGCGACGCAAAAATCATCTGTGAGGATGGCACTGAAACCGATATCAATGGTGTTGATGAGGACGGCATTATTGCTGCTATTGGTGAGACTAACAAAGAGCTGAAAAAACAGACCGATTTATTAACCAAAATGGCCGAGTATGACGGTGAAAAACCAGCGCTAGATTTAGAAACAAAACCCGATGCATGGACTGAAATCGCGGAATTTGATTGGGAAGAAGAAAACTTCGGAACGGTACTTGAAGAACACGTCACCGAAATGAAAAAAGAGCCGATTTTCGAGGCCGTCAACGGGTTTTTCCAAACCTCATTTGGTGGCTCATGTCCTACATGGTCAACTAACGTTCGAGTCTTAGACGCATCTTTCGAGGTATCAATTGACCAATTTTGTAGTCCTGTGGTTCAGGATATTTTACCGCTCATTCGAGCAATTCTAATGCTGTGCGCAGCGTTCTTTGCATGGAGGATAGCAATTGAATGATTTTATAGATTGGCTAATCGCCACATGGCAAGCACTGGTCGAGTGGTTTTATGGTGTCTGCCTCTTTGTAATTAATGCCCTAATGTGGCTGTCATTACAGGTATTTTCATTGATATTAGAGGGATTCAGGCATGTGTTTTCGATGATAGAGCCCCCTGATTTTATCCAAGGTGGGATTAGTGGCTTTTCTAGCGCTATCCCTAATGATGTCGCGTATTTGCTCGGGGTAACGGGGTTTGCTGATGCACTGGCGATTATTGGTCTTGGGTATACATTCCGACTCACCCGAAAATTATTAACACTATTCCAGTGGTAAGGACACAGCAATGATTATTTTCCATGAGGGTTTGCCAGGCTCTGGCAAAAGTTACGAAGCCATTGTTAAGCACATTATTCCCAACCTCGAAAGAGGTCGTAAAGTGTATGCTCGACTCAATGGCTTTAACTACGACAAAGTATCCGAGCTGACAGGTAAGACGGTCGATGAGCTTAAAGAACTCTATACCGAAATTACTGAAGAGCAAGTTACTGAGGTCTATAAACACGTGGAAAATGATTCATTGCTGGTTATCGATGAGCTACAAAATTTTTTCCCCTCTGGGCGTCAAAAACTCAGTGATGAAATGACCAAGTTTATTGCCGAACACCGTCATAAGGGGATGGACATTGTGTGTATGGGTCAAGCACTGGCTGACTGCCATACAACATGGAAACGACGAGTTGAGCGCAAAATCACGTTTCTAAAATTATCTATGGTCGGACTCGATAAAAAGTACAAATGGGAAATGTACCAAGGCATTATGTCGGGTGAAAAAAGTGATGTTGTTTTCAAGAAAATCAAATCAGGCACAGATACTTACGACCCTAAATACTTTGGCTCATACCTCAGTCACCAACAGGACACCAATAACAAAGACGTCTACCAAGACGATAGGGTAAACCTGTTTAAATCAAAGAGTTTTAAGCTTTACTTGCCATTTTTTATCGCCATCTTTGCTTACGCCATTTACTATCTATCGAGTTTGTTTAGTGGTGAAACACAAATCGTTGATGACAAATCTAAACAGGCCAGTGAGCAAACGACGCCAAGAACCGACACAACGTCGACCGAGACAAACACCAATCAGGCAACACCCAAACCTAAACGGGTCAATATATCGAGTGATCCAAAACAACGAATGCGTGAACTCATACAAACAAACCGCGCATATGTTACGTACTCTGAAATTTACAAGGGGCAAATTGTTGAGTTAACACTGGTCGTCGAAACCGAATCCAAACAGCTCATCGATAGGTTCAATCGCAATGAACTATTGATGCTCGGGTATCGATTGCGAAACACAGAAATCGGTATCGAGGCGTACATTGGGGAAACGTTAGCGGCCATTTTTAGGTATAAACCGATGGGCGATATCTTCAATCAAATCCCTGATGATGCTGCATCGAAGTTGTACTCAGAGTAACGGCTAACGGAAGCGCCCAAAAAAGCGCAATTCAGCTTGTCTGAATTTCGCTTTTGGCGCTTCCCAACCGCACACCACAAACCAATTCACGCTACATCAACAAGGGCAACATACATAGCCCGTCACTGGTGACACATGAAAACACGTAATCAGCGGTATGAACAAAAGCAAAAGGATAGGGGACTTAACAAGGTTACGCTTTGGGTTCCCTGTCAATCAGAGGTCGAAATCAGACAAATGGTCGAGTTCCTAACCGAGAATCCCGACCACATTCCATACATGGCAAGGAGCTTGAAAACTGGCAAGATGCGTAAGATTACCTAAACCACCACACGAAACAAAACCTATTCATGGAAGTCAAAGCTAAGGGGATTATTAAGGGGCGTGCCCCTTGATGGTTAACGCAAGCACACTCCGTTTTTACCTGTTCACAAAACTTGCCATGCGCGCAGAAAAAATATTTTTGAACTGTGGCAATGTACCGCCCTGATGAACAAATTGCGGACTTTCAAAAAACAAATGTGGTCACGATGTGGACACTTTGCTTCAGGCGTAAAAAAACCAGTTAAAGAAAATCTCTCTAACTGGTTGATTTATAACGCTAAAATTTGGTGGAGCTGGGGGGGTTTGAACCCCCGTCCGGAAAGCGTCGACCTTCGGTCCTACATGTTTAGTATCGTCTTTTGGTTAACCTTTAAATCTCGGACGAACACGATAAGTAAAGGCGAGGCCGCTTAGTTTTAGCCCTTCAACCCCGGCCAGGGTTTCCGTAGCGATCTTGTGTAGGGTGACACTCCAGAACCAGATCCACAAGAATATCATGGAGGAGTGCTAGCGGGCTATTATGCCGCTAGAGCGTAGTTATCGTCGTTTGCGATTACTTTAAATACGGCTTTTTTACGAGGCCAGCCGCACCTCGACATGCACCTTAGGCTTCTTGAATCCCGTCGAATCCTAATCAGCCCCTGAATAAATTCAGTACTGTTAGTGTTTATACATCTAACAACTAACTATGTCTCGCATTATACATAGGATTAATGCCATTACAATGGCTTAGCATGTGATTTACGCTGGGAGATGTGTATTTGCTTAATATCTCACCGATAAATACACATAGAGACAAATATAGGGTGATGTAAATGAGTTTATTGTTTGGATTTGTATGATCGTTAACCCTGAATCCGCTGCACTCACATCAAGTTGATTCACACAGTGCGTGATAAGATTAAGCTTTTGCTAGCCCTTGAGCTGTCGATAGCAAACGTTTACGTGTGGGTAGTTATTAGAGTCGGTAAAACAGAGATGTATGTATTTTGTCGTGGTTGTCCCCAAAAAATTCATTTTCTTTTCGCATGGATTGAAATTACCCTATCTGTGGCCAAACGCAAACGCTGGTGAGACTTAGTTATGAATTTGCCGCCATTTGGCGTGAAATCCCAAAGTTTGTCTAAAGTTCTGCACTGTAAAGTCGATAAATCTAAGGAAAATAATAAGTTGTACTTTTAATGCACGGAATGATTTACATTCATTTATAATTTGTAGCAGTTCAGGTAATGTTAAGCTTAACAATTTGGCGAAGTTATGCTCAAATGAGTTCGCTGCATTAAAAATAACAACATAACAATAAGATCGTGCATACTTTTCAGGGTTGATGAATGTCATTATTTCGTTTTGATGAGGATGAGGGCTATGTCTACTTGCTCTCTCATCCAGTGGAATCCGGATTTCCGGCGAGCTCGTCTCAATTGATAGAGATGATTGAGGAGTCGCCATATGCGGATTTTGAAATCATTCATGCCAATATAGGTCAATTATTTGCTGCTAGTGAGACGCCCGAGCAGGACTCGCTGATTGTGGCTCGCGCTATCGATGCGTCTATTTCTGTGCGTATTGAAGAAGGCAACATGCTTGCTGAAGCGAGAGTAACCACAGCCCGAGGCGGTAAGTTGGTTTGTATGAACAAAGCCAAACAAGCATTAAAGCAAGCTGGTATTAAAAAAGGTGTCAGTGGCAAAGCCCTCGATAATCTTCTCGGTCAGCAGTTAGAACTCCCTCCTGGACACACTTACAATGGTATTGTTGCGCATGGTCAACGAGCCAAAGATGGCAATGACGCACGGTTTGTGCGCCTGTGTATGACAGCGCAGGACAGAGTGCTCAGCCCGCAAGAATCGAGCGGCGGTAAAGTCGATATGCGCAACTTAGGTGCTATCATCACCGTAAAGCCGGGCAGCCCATTAATGAAAAAAGTCCCGCCAACTGAAGGCGAGCCGGGCTATACCGTGTTTGGTGACGTGATTGACCCTAAACCAGGCAAAGACGCGCCACTTGAGGTGTCAGAAGGCACCAAGCTCGATCCCAACGATAAGAACCTGCTTATTGCCGATTCAAAAGGCGTGCCTGTAGCCGTTCCTCGTGGCATGCGTGTTGACGATGTGCTGTGTTATGAAAACATTGATGTGACGACTGGGCATGTTGAGTTTGATGGCAGCGTGATTGTGAGCGGTGATATTAAAGATGGAATGCGTGTTAAGGCTTCGGGCGATATTACTGTTATTGGCTTTGTGGAATCGGCCATTCTTGAAAGTGGTAGCGCGGTCACGATAATGCTTGGCACCATTGGCCGTAAGCGCACCGAAGGCGAACCTTTTTCGTGTTCGATTAAAGCAAAGCGCAGTGTTTCGTTAGGCTATGCGCAGTACTGCCGAATTGAAAGCGAACAAGATATTCTCATTGAACGTCAAGCCTTGCATTGTGACTTGGCTTCCAAGCGTTTAATCAAAATCGGTAAAGGTGAAACCCCCAGAGGCAAGCTGATTGGCGGAAATGTATTGGATGCCATGCGTATTGAAACGGGTGAACTTGGAGCACCATCAGGCACAAGAACGCGTATTTCATTAGCCCAAGATTGGGATAGTTTGCACGATAAGCACCGCGAATTAGTGGAGCTGGAAAAGGTGCTGGCGTCCAAAGTCATCGATATTAAACAAGCCATGAATAAAGCACAGGCGTCGCCGCAATCGCAAAAACGAGATGCATATCTTGCCAAGTTGCAGCACAGCGAAATGCAAATCAACAAACACTACGGCCGTAATCAGCGTAACATCGGGTTAATACAGCAAAAAATACATCGATTAGCACGCTTGAGTCGAGTCACTGTTAATGAGCTCATGCACCCCGGAACTGAAGTGAAAATAGCGAGAGACACTAAACTGTTTTCACGAATTTACCCGCCTAATTTCGTTAAATTGCATGAAGGTAAGATCATGCAGCAGTTTACGACTGCCAAAACCGCAGAAATAGCTTAAAAACGAGCACTTATAAAAATGCCAGCTGGATTTGCTGGCATTTTTATTATTCGGTGTCGGTTGTTGAATCAGGTTCTGACTCGGCTTCAGGCTCTGGTAATGGCCAGCCACCTAATGCTTGCCACTTGTTGACTATGTAGCAAAAGAGCTCTGCGGTGCGCTCTGTGTCGTAAAGTGCACTGTGTGCTTGACTGTTATCGAACTCGATACCTGCTGCACGACATGCCTTTGCAAGCACCGTTTGCCCTAGAGCAAGCCCGGCAAGTGAAGTGGTGTCAAAGCTGACAAATGGGTGAAAAGGTGTGCGTTTTATCTTGTTACGCTCAATCGCTGCATTTAAAAAACCGTGATCAAAAGCGGCATTATGGGCAACGACAACGGAGCGTTGACAGCCCGCGGCTTTTTGGGCTTTACGCACGGCTTTGCAAATTTCTTTCAGCACTTCATCTTCCGCAACTGCGCCTCTGAGTGGTGAAAATGGATCAATGCCATTAAAGTCAATCGCAGCTTGCTCAATATTTGCGCCTTCAAAAGGCGCAACATGAAAGTGTACTGTCTGATCTAAGCTTAATACCCCGTCATCGTCCATTTTTAACATACTGACGGCAATTTCTAGTAGGGCGTCAGTATCTTTATTAAAGCCAGCGGTTTCCACGTCGATAACTACAGGAAAGAAGCCGCGAAAGCGTTTTGAAAATAGCGTTTGCTCGGTATCAGACATAATCTTCTTGGTTTGTGAAATTTAGCGGCCTATTATACTGATACCTCGACAAGAAGCGAGCAGCTTGAGAGCGCTTAGTATGGTACATTTATTGCTTAACTCTAAATAGCGCGAATTGGTAGAGATAAGCTCTAGTTTTTGGCGTGTTGAGCGCATGTAGATTAATGGTTGATGTTGTGAGGTGTGGGGTGATAAAGTTATATAAATCATTAGGTTGGGTTGGTATATCGTTATGCGCCATTACCTTTAATAGCGAGGCTGCAATGCGGCAATACGCTGCCGAAGCTGATTCATCACATTGGAATGTTGACCAAAACAATCGCTTGAGTTGTGCGCTTAATCATGAAGTTCCGTATTACGGTGAAGCTATATTTTCAAGTAATGCCAGTAAAAATAAAGACTTAACCTTTAACCTTGATATGATGGTACGTCCTGAAAGTTACGATTTTGCAGGACTTGAATCGGTGCCACCGCTTTGGCGAGCCGGCAAACCGGCAAGAAGCATCGGGCAAATGAAATTACTGAAAAAATTTGACGGTGAACTTGAAAATGACGTCGCGTGGCAGTTGCTGACTGAGCTTGAAAAGGGCTACTTTCCCACTTTTTATTACAAAGATTGGCACAACGACGTAGATAAAATCTCAGTTTCTTTGTCGTCAGTGAACTTTAAACAAGCATATTGGGCGTTCTTACAATGTCGCGATAACTTGTTGCCATACAGCTTTGAAGACATCGCTTTTACGGTGATGAATTACAAGAAAAATTCCAGCGAACTGACAAAGTCGTCACGCAAACGCTTGGATATGATCGGCGAATATCTTAAAAATGACTCGAAAATTGAGCAAATTTATATTTCGGCCTATAGCGATAGTTATGGCGGCCGTGATACCAACCTGAGGTTGTCAAAGAAACGTGCCGAGGCGATTAAATCATATATGGCGAGCTTAGGGGTTGAAGAGAATAAGATTATGACTGACGGCTTTGGCGAAAAACGCCATATTGATACCAACGACAATGCTATTGGTCGCGGTAAGAACCGTCGAGTCGTGATCCAAATTTCAAGACCTTGATGTTGGGGTTTTGGTTTTGTAGTGGGTTGTTGGTTAGTTGGGTTGTCGGCTTAAAAGCCGACCTACAAGCCGAGACACGGTGCTGATATCGGTTTTATTCTAATACCGTACTACATGACGCTTTTAATGCATTGGCATGGCTTAGCTGATTGTGATAGGTGATGGTAATGGGCTGTGTGGTGTTTATCTCATAAGCCAGTGCTAAATCTAATTCTACGCTTTTACTTTGCCCAGCATTTAGGGTCATAAATTCATTGGCTGTCGGCGCGAGTCGTTTCGCCATGGGTCCTTGATAATTAAGCGACTTACCATTTTGTGTTACCTCTAAAAATTGGCTCCACCAGCCTTCAAAAGGGGTATGCCAAATTAGAAACTTTTCATCATTATGGCCTGCGTTGGTAAAAGTGAAATTAATGGGGTAGGTCATACCTGAGTCGGAACCCTTACTCACACTGCATTGAATGTTACTTTGTGCATTCATCGTTGCCTCTGATTTTGTAGTTGGGGCGGTGTCGTTGCAAGCTTGGAGCAGCATAGCAGCGGTGATCATCATTAGGGGTTTCAACATACTGTTTTTGAGCCTGTTGCCACGCTCATTCCTTTTTTATTTTCAACGTAAATACTTTGCACTATGCTGAGTATTACAGTCGAATAACGAATCGCATACTCCCATGACCAAAAATAATAACAAAGAGTTCAATTCTTTTGCATCGTTTTACCCTTATTATCTCGCGGAGCACAAAAACAAAACCTGTCGTCGCTTGCATTTTATTGGCTCAACCTTAGTGCTGTTGGTTTTGCTCTTTGCGCTGGTTTTTGCATATTGGTCTTTACTATGGTTGTTGCCAATCGCGGGTTATGGTTTTGCTTGGGTGGGGCATTTCTTTTTTGAAAAAAATAAGCCTGCGACATTTCAATATCCACTGTATAGCTTGATGGGTGACTGGGTCATGTACAAGGACATTATCCGTGGTAAAGTACCTTGGTAAAGGAGACTCAGTAGATAATAAAAATGAATGTAAAACAAAGTGTTATTGCTATGAGCTGTGCCGTTTTACTGGCTGGTTGCCAAAGTGTGTCAGCCACTGGCACACGCACGTTAGCAACTTTTAGTGTAGATAATACTCAGTGCTACGACCGCAAGGCGCAATCTAGTTATTTTGCCGTTGATTCTCATCACCATTTTCAGCCATTTCGGGGAGATGCGGTCCCATTTGATAAGCTCGTTACTTGGGCAGAGCGTGCGGGAGTGGTGTTTGTCAACGTTTATGGCATTGGTCAAACCTACGAGCGAAAGCCTGATTGCTTTGGTGAGCGTGGGTGCTACAGTCAGTTGATTTCACCCAGCATTCAAAATGACTTTAAAAATGCGAGCAATTATCTTAAATATGGCGCAGATAACGTGCATATTACCTTGTCTATGACCTTTGCTGACTTACACAAACCAGAGACTATTTTGCCAAAAATGGCACTACTTGAAGACGAGTTTGGTGAATTATTTCGTTGGATGGGAGAAGTGAATTTAGTCAAAGCGGCGCATTTTGGTAATGGGCATCAAGCGGTAGAAAAAGAGACTATCGCCAAGTGGCAGCCATTTATGGCTGTGCTAAAAGAAAAGCGTATTCCGCTTGCTCTGCACGCTGACTTAGGCGATAACAACACGCCACTTAAATACTTACCTTTGCTTGAGGAAGTGCTAAAGCGCTACCCAGAAAACGATATTATTTGGATGCACATGGGAGTATCAAAAGAGCTAAGCCAAATTGATCCGGAGCTACACATAAACACCATGGAGCGGTTATTCTCCCAATATAAAAACCTAAAGGCCGATCTGTCATGGCGAATTTTGTACGACTATTATTTTAGCGACCCGAAAATTCAGGGGCAGTATGTTGAATTTATTAATGCCCATGCTGAGCGCTTTTTGCCGGGCAGTGATTTCGTCGCCAGTAAAAATAAACGCTTTTTCGATTATTTAGAAGAAGTCGATATCAATAGCCGAATTCTCGCCTCTCTTGACGACAATGCTTTTCGCCGGATCGCCTTAGGTCAAAACTATTTTTCGCTGTTAGATTTACCTTATCGCGCGCCAGAGATTTGTATTACAGCGTCTCCTTGAGCATGGATAGCACATCGTTTACGTCTAGCTTCATCACTTTGTCGGTGTTTGCGAGCAATTGATCCGCGAGGTCTTTTTTATGGTGATGGAGCTCGACAATTTGTTCTTCAATCGTGCCTTTGGCAATTAAGCGATAAATAGTAACGGGGCGTGTTTGTCCCATTCTATGTGCGCGGTCTGACGCTTGCTCTTCAACCGCAGGATTCCACCAAGGATCCATGTGAATAACATAATCTGCAGCGGTAAGGTTCAAACCAGAGCCTCCGGCTTTGAGGCTTATTAAAAATACCTCGCCTTCACCTTTTTGAAAGGCATTCACGGCCTGCTGACGTGCTTTGCTTGGGGTGCTGCCATCTAAATATTGAAACCTGATCCCGCGTTTTTCCAAGCGAGCTTTGATAAGTTGCAAATGGCCTACAAACTGACTGAATATAAGTGCCTTGTGATTGTTCTCTTGCAGCTCGGTTAGAAGCTCATCCAATGCCGCTAATTTCGAGCTGGTTATCTGACTTTCTGCCATTAACAGTTTTGGATGACAACAGGCTTGGCGCAAGCGGGTTAGCGCTGCCAGCATTTTAAAGCGTTGTTCATTGGCACTGTCTTGCTGTGTTGACTGTGAAATTTCGTCAATGGCATTTTGGCGCAGCGCTTCGTAAAAGGTTTGTTCTTCTTGGCTCAATTGAATTGGTACATTGATCTCAGTGCGTGGTGGCAATTCAGTTAATACCTGATGCTTCATACGGCGCAGAATAAAAGGCTGGATCAGGTGTTTGAGGCCTTTACGGGCACGGTGTGCTGCGAGCTTATCTTCATTGGCGTTTTCAATGGGAGCGGAAAACTTTTCGCTAAAGCGTTTGAGGTTACCGAGCAACCCTGGGTTTACAAAACGAAAGAGTGACCAAAGCTCGGTGAGGTTATTTTCTATTGGGGTCCCTGTGGTGATCAGCTTAAATTTGCCTCTGAGCGCGCACGCGGCTTGAGTACGTTTTGCTAAAGGATTTTTTAGCGCTTGGGCTTCATCGGCGACAATGGTTTCAAAAGCGATAGGCTTTAAGATATCAACTTCGCGCTGTAGTAGACCATAACTTA
This sequence comes from Pseudoalteromonas sp. Of11M-6, assembly GCF_022347905.1. Taxonomy (NCBI): domain Bacteria; kingdom Pseudomonadati; phylum Pseudomonadota; class Gammaproteobacteria; order Alteromonadales; family Pseudoalteromonadaceae; genus Pseudoalteromonas; species Pseudoalteromonas sp. Of11M-6. The sequence continues at coordinate 64,761 of NZ_JAKRFW010000011.1, forward strand.
ATATCACACAATCCAGTGGTTGTAAGTTGCTCAGCATCTCAGCTCTAGCATCAGAATGTGGATAGTCAGAAAAGAGTTTCACCGACAAGGTTGGAGCGAATTTTTGGATTTCCTGTTGCCAGTTGAAGCAGACCGATGTTGGCGCGATGACAAGTGTCGGGCCGACATTGGCACGGGCCAATATCATCGCCAGCGCTTGGATGGTTTTACCCAATCCCATATCATCGGCAAGGCACGCACCTGCACCCCAATGGGCAAGTCGCATTGCCCAGTCAAAGCCCGCCTGCTGGTAGTCGCGCAGCTCAGCTTGTAATGTTGAAGGAAGCGTTGGAGTTAATGCAACGGCTTGCTGCATTTTTTCGTTTTGCTCTTCCCAAGCCGGCAAGGTTTTCATCCGCATTCCTGTGGTGGCTTCAGCAATTAAAGGCGCGGCTAACGGGTGAAACTTTCCGCCCTCGGTCGCGTTATTGAGCTGGTCAAGTTGCGCTTTTAAGTCACTTGAAAGGGCGAGTACTTGCTCACCGTCCAGCGCAATAAAGCGGCCATTGCTGGTGGCAACCATTTTTAGAAGCTGTTTAAGTTCGATAACTTGGTCATTATTTACTTGTAGCTCGCCGGTCATGTCGAACCATTCATTTTTCTTGCTCATGGCAAGTTGCAAATGTTGGCTTTCGAGCTTGCTACTGAGCTTAACCTTTTTGCCTTTAGGCCATCTGAGCTTGAGTGCCATAGGGCAAGGCTCTTGATTAATCACCAGCTCAAGTTCTTGCAGCACCTCTAGCGCTTCATCCATTTCGGCTAAACTTAAGCGATTATCCGTCATCTCCAAAAATAGCGGACAGTGCGTATCTAACTCATCCAATCTTTGCTGCTCAAGTAACAAGTTTCGGGTGGTGGATAAGCGCTTACCATCAATTTCGGCGCTGACAGTGGCAATACCGTGTCCCGGATGAAAAATCGGCCCTTTTTCGCCAAAGGGCATGACCACGCAGTGAAAATCGAGGCCTTGATGATAAGGTTGAATGTTAATAACAAGCGCCGATTGCGCCTCGATACTATCCAGCCCAGTATCTATATCAGCTAAATCAGACTGTACATTAAGATAAGGTGCGATGGCTTTAATACTCGATAGCACCTTTTGTTTTGCACTGGTAGGCACGGTTAGTCCAGACTCGCCAATAATCTCAGCGACCTGAATATGTGATTGGTTAAACACAATAAACTCGTAGTGATGCTCAGCTTGCTGAATAAATGAGTAGGTTTGCGGTTGACCAAAATAGCTGGGTAAATTTGGAATAGAGAGTAGCAGATCGTCGCCATGTTGACGGATGTGTAACTCGGGAGATTTCTCGGCAATGGTAATGGCTTGTTTTAAGTCTTCTTCATGGTATAGGTTGGTGGCGCCGACTGCGGCTTTTAACGCGGGAATTCCCGCAAGGGCGTAGTCCGCACGAGCATTGTAGCCATAACCTGACTGTGGTGCGATGGCGTCGATCAGCTTTTTATCAGACTGGCTGATATAACTAAATTGCTCAGGCTGCTGTTTCAGCTGTTTGCAGGAAATTGGCTTACCTTTTCCCCAGCCTGTTTTACCCCGCTTTTGCTCGCGTGCTAAAAACTCAATATCAAAGCGACCTTGCCTAATTTGCCAAATCAGGCGAAATTGTTCGTCAACTTCTTGGCTGGTATTTGCATTCGGGTTGAGCGCAATAAGTTTGTCCAATGCCAGATCCCACGCCGTCTTTTTAGCAACGAGATGGCTAATATTCAGCTCGGGATTAAATGCAAGCGGATATTGCTCACCGTGCATTGCCAGCATCAACTGCTTTGCAAGCCCAGCAAAAAGAGGTAAAGAGAGGCGCTCAAAAATTGCGATGCAGTCGTCGAGACTGGCAAGCGCTTTGGCATCTAAGCTTTGATTACACCAGAAGTGTGCAAAGCAGTCGAGCAAGCGACCTAAGGAATAGTCAAAAACATGAGATTTCTTCAGACTTGAATAATTTAAATGGGCGCTGCTGTAGGTACTGTTTTGCGACAAGCTCTCTGCGCAGTATAACAGCACGTTATTGGCAAAGAAGTTATTATAAGGCGCTTTGCTGTCTTGGCTTTCAAACTCAAGCTGTTGAGAAAGGGTGTCAAATAATGCGGCATCATGGCTATTGGCTTGCTGCAATAACGCCAACTTATGAAACAAACCCAGTGTTCTACCTAGGTACTGCTTTTTACGTTTGGTGATTTTGTCTTTGGCTTTTAGTGCTTGTTCAAAACAAACGATAATATCGTCGTGTTGTTGTAAAAAAGCAATGCTTGCCATAATTTGTGCACTATAAGCGGTTTGGATATTGGCTACCAACGCCTGAGCCTTATCCAATTGCAGGGTATAGATTTGATATTCTGCTAATAAGCAGGTCAGTAGTGGGCTCTGTGTCTTGGCTTGAACCTGTGTGAGTACTTCAAGTGCATAGCTAATGCTGTGACCACCTTGTAGTAAGGTATAGAGCAAAGTTGCAAAAGCTTGATATTGCAAGTCATCAGCAAGCGCCGAAAATCCTTCAACTGAAAAAGGATAAAAATACAGTGGTAATAGCACTTGATTGGTCTTATGACACACCGCCTGTGGGTCTTTCGCCAGTTCTAAATGATTGCGGGCTTTTGGTAGTTGGTTGATAAATAAAAAGTCTCGAATGAGTCGCTGTTCATCGGCAAATTGGCGTTCCCATTCATAAGCATTCAATACAGGGATAAACTCTTCAGCAGCGTTAAGGATTGCTAAAAACTGGCCGTCAGCCATGACTCGATGGCTTAAACTGGTCGCGAGTTTTAGATTTATTTGCACTCCATCTTCGTTAAAAGTCACTAACCCGTCTGAGCGCCACTTCATAATTTGGCTATGACTTACACCTTGTTCAAAGTCATTTTCGGGGATGATATCTTTTGTCACGAGTGCTTGAACTAGGCGTTTGAGTTTGATTGCTGAAACGGGTTTATAGACGACCGCCAGCACACTCAACAGCGTTTGCTCGTGCATAGGTAGGTTATGCACTTGATTGATTAGCGCTGTGATTTCTTTGTTAATTGCTGGTGGAAAGTCAAAATTCATCGTTTGGTTATAGTATTCAATTTAAGACACTGAAAACTACCATAATTTAGTCTGAACTGCCATGAAGATAAACAAAGTCAAAGTTCATTTTTCGGTTATGGTGGTTCATTCAATACACTGAAAACTAGTACTATATTTAGTCTGAACTGCCATGAGGATAAGCAACAAGAAAGAAAGGGAGGTGAGGGAGGCGATGCCTCCCTTTTGGTTAGCCTAGCATGTTATACAGTAATGCAGAAACCGCCAGCAAGCCGACGAATAGTACAAAGTAAGTGCCAATGTGGCTTTTGTATTTTTGTAGTGCCGGTACTTTAAACACGGCAATGGTTGGCATGATAAACAAGATCATCGCAATAATCGGGCCTGAGATAGCCCCCATCATATCCAAAATACTTGGGTTTAATACGGCGCACACCCAAATAGCAACAAACATAAATACCACGCCTAGCTTGTCAGCAAGCTTGTAGCTCATACTCGTTTGCTTGGTTGCAAGGCCGTTAAAGCTTTCGCGTGCACCAAGGAAGTGGCCTAGGAAAGACGAAGTAATCGCGATAAATGCCACAAGAGGGCCAAGCATTTCAATAAATGGATTGTTATACACGTTAGCTAAATAGGATAAAACAGAGACGTTCGCCGATTTTGCTTCTTCCATTTGCTCTGGTGTTAGAGAGAATACGCAGGAGAACACGAATAGCAAAACAAACACGATCAACATAATGGAGGTCGTACGAAGAATGGCTTCTGATTTTTGAACTGCCTCACTTTTGTAGTGACGACGCTGCACGTTAGCAAAGCTAGATATAGCGGCTGCATGGCTAAATGAAAATACTACGATAGGAACGGATAGCCAAAGCAACTCGGTTAAGCTCGCAACGTCAGGCGTGCTTATCACTGGCATTTGCCAGTTAGGCACTAAATAGAGTGACAAAAACAGTAATACCCCAACCAGCGGGTAAACCAAAATAGCAAAAGCACGCAGTAGCAGCTTTTCGCCGCCTAGCATAATGGCAATCATCCCGGCAACGAGCAAACCGGAGAGTAAAATACGAGATGGCGATTCAAAGCCAAGTTGATTGACAATAAAGCTGTCGACGGTATTGGTTAGGCCAACACCATAGATAAGCAAAATAGGAAAAATAGAGAAAAAGTAAAGTAAGGAAATTAAACGGCCAGCACCTGCGCCAAAGTGCTCTTCTACTACATCCGTAAAATCGGCATTTTTTTGCTTTGATGAAAGGACGAACCGGGCCAATCCTCGGTGTGCTAAATAGGTCATAGGGAAGGCAAGCACTGTCATGATAACGAGTGGCCAAAAACCACCAATACCTATGTTAATTGGCAAGAATAAGATACCTGCGCCGACCGCAGTGCCAAATAAACTTAATACCCAATGTGTGTCGTGTTGGGTCCAGCGCCCGTCGCTGATGGTATTCATCTCCATCATCGCTTCAGAGGAATTACTCATATACTTGTTGTCCTGGATTTAGAATTATAATCGGGCGCATCATATAAAAAATGACGAAGTGTTGCATGTATAAACCGTCTACTCCGAGGAGTTATGCGGTGAAATACGTTTGTTTGACTAAAACTTGCTCAAGGTGTGGTGGGTTCTTAACCGGTTATTGTAAATCTAAGTCTGCAAATGTTCTTAATTGTTACCACTGGCAATGAATTGCTAGCCGACTTATAAATAAATTTTTATTCTAGTTTGCAAAGAGAATTAAAATAACCAAGTGGAAAAGTATGTTCAAGCTAAACTCTCTATTGCTCGCTTCAACTTTGTTGGGAAGCTTCGCTGCTAATGCAACGATTGTCGAATTTCAAACTTCTCATGGTAGCTTTCAGGTCAATTTATTTGATGAAAGTACGCCTAAAACCGTGGAAAACTTTTTGAAATACGTAGATAACGGGCGTTATTCTGATACGGTAATTCACCGCGTTATTCCAGATTTTGTTGTGCAAGGTGGTGGCTTCAAATATGAAGGAGATGTGCCTCTTGATGCCATCGCTACTTACGATGCTGTAAAAAATGAACCTAAATGGTCTAACGTAAAAGGCACTATTGCAATGGCAAAGGTAGCAAATAGACCTGATAGTGCGACAAGCCAATGGTTCTTTAACTTGGTAGACAACAGTAAAAATTTGGACGTTGACAATGGTGGCTTCACGGTCTTTGGTCAGGTGACTGACAGTGGCATGGATATAATAGAAGCGATAGCAAAAATTCCTCGTTGTGGTAATGTGCCATTAGTTAACTTCACTGATGAACAGTGTAAAGATAGCAATAGTGAGCCGGGGGCAGCTAACTTTGTAACCATAAACGCAATTACTGTGCTGGATGATGATCCCAAATCAGCTCAAGGCTTAAGCCCAAAAGCAAATACCTTGATTGATCAAGTGCCTGATAAACCCTCGACAGACTCAGATTCATCTGGTGGTTCAATGTTTTCCGGCCTTATGTTGCTGGCTGGTATTTTCGGATTTAGACGTAGATTTCATAGGTAACCAAGTTACTTTGGTTGCAGATGCTAACGATAGCATCACAGTCCCTAGTTAACCTGATCTCAGGTTAATAACTTGGAAGCGCACTTCGGTGCGCTTATTTCTTTATTATTAAGTTATTCGTCTTCGCCAAACAGTGCAATCGCTTTTGTCGTCAAACTATACTGGTCACGGCCATCCACTTGGATAAGCCCTTCATTGAGGTGAGTAGTCACAACGTCTTCGAGTAGTTGTTGATCTACGTATGGGAGTGAAAAAGTGTGGTGATTGATATCGCACGATTCTGGAAAGCTTGCTTTCAGCTTAGACAGCAACATTATCGAATACATATTCTGTAAACGTTCCATAGCCGACCCTTTTATTATTCCAATTTTTGCGAGAACAATCCTAACAGCAAAATTGTGTGTTTGTCTATTTTTTGTGCTGGTTTGTGAGGGGGCAAAGATCCGCTGTGCTTGAGAAAATAAAAAGGGCCAATTTGGCCCTTCACAGTCTAATCTCATACGGCTTCAGCCGCTTTCTTCGCGAGGTATTCGTCGTACGTACCATGGAAGTCGGTGATCTTACCGTCTTTAATTTCCCAAATACGCGTTGCGAGTGATGAGACAAATTGGCGGTCGTGCGATACGAAGAATAACGTACCTTCGTATTGTTCAAGTGCCAAGTTGAGAGACTCGATTGATTCCATATCCATGTGGTTCGTTGGTTCGTCCATTAGTAGGATATTTGGCTTATGCATCATGATTTTACCAAATAGCATACGGCCTTGTTCACCACCTGAGATCACCTTAACTGACTTTTTGATGTCGTTTTGAGAGAACAGCATACGGCCAAGGAAGCCGCGTACGACTTGCTCGTCATCGCCTGGCTGTTGCCACTGTTCCATCCATTGGAAAAGATCCAGATCTTTTTCAAATTCGTCAGCATGGTCTTGCGCATAGTAACCAATATTGGCGTTTTCTGACCATTTATACTCACCTGCTTGCGGCGCTTTACGGCCTGCTAAGGTGTTGAGTAGTGTCGTTTTACCGGCACCATTTTCACCGATGATGGCAACTTTCTCGCCGACTTCAACAAGGCCATTTAGGTCAGAGAATAGGGTGTCGTCATAACCTTGTGATAGTGAGATAAGCTCAAGTGCGTTACGGAATAGCGGCTTTTCCTGCTCAAAGCGAATAAATGGATTTTGACGACTTGATGCTTTAACTTCTTCCAGTTGGATCTTGTCAATTTGCTTAGCACGAGATGTCGCTTGCTTCGCTTTTGAGGCGTTTGCAGAGAAGCGCGAAACGAACTGCTGTAGCTCAGCGATTTGCGCCTTTTTCTTAGCATTGTCTGACAACAGGCGCTCGCGAGCTTGCGTCGCAGCAAACATGTATTCATCATAATTACCTGAGTAAATACGCAGATCGCCATAGTCGATATCCGCCATGTGTGTACACACTGAGTTTAAGAAGTGGCGGTCGTGCGAGATGATGATCATAGTACAATCACGCTGATTCAATACGTCTTCCAACCACTTGATAGTATAGATATCCAAGTTGTTGGTTGGTTCGTCTAAGAGCATGATATCTGGCTCTGCAAATAATACCTGTGCAAGTAGTACACGCAATTTCCAGCCAGGAGCAACTTCTGACATCAAGCCATAATGTTGCTCGGTTGGAATACCCACACCGAGGAGTAATTCACCCGCTTTTGCTTCTGCGGAATAGCCATCCATTTCAGCAAATTGCGTTTCAAGGTCGGCAACACGCATGCCGTCTTCTTCGCTCATTTCTGGTAATGAGTAAATGCGATCGCGCTCTTGCTTGATTTCCCACAGCTCTTTATGACCCATGATCACTGTGTCTACAACCGTATATTGCTCGTAGGCAAATTGATCCTGATTTAGCTTAGCGATGCGCTCGTTTGGATCGTAGTTTACGTTACCTGCACTTGGCTCTAGCTCTTTGCTTAGGATTTTCATAAAGGTCGATTTACCGCAGCCGTTAGCGCCTATTAGGCCATAGCGGTTGCCGTCACCAAACTTAACGGAAATATTCTCAAACAGTGGTTTTGCACCAAACTGCATAGTGATGTTGTTACACGAAAGCATAAATTTGACTCATTACTGACAATTGCGGCGATCCTATCATTTATGGGTGACAAATGATGTAAAAAGTTTGGCTAACTCACACATTACTTTTGCGGCTGATATAGCAAAGACCTAGGCGTTGAAAACTTATCGCCATAAGATGTTTTGTTTACGATTTTATTAAATTTTATTTACCAATTGGGTGGTTGAATGTTAGCCTGTTTTAATGCGAAAGGATGATATAAAAAACTAACTCTGGTGAACAAGGATGAAAATAGTTGAAGAAAAACATAATTGGTTGATTGACCAACAAATCGATGAGCTGGAAGTTTTACCACCCCATACCACAACCGCTCATTTACCGTCAGAAATTAGAACGCAACTAAAGCCTCATGCCAGTGATTGGATAGTATTGCAACAAAGACATAATTGGCGCTATGTTCAGCGTGACGAATTTACTCGTGTTTTTATAAAGACCAAAAAGGGCTTACAAAGTGTAAGGTCTGGCAGTGCTGCCAGTTCTAGAGAGCAGCTAATCATCGTTAAACGCAAGTCTTATTTCAAAGCAGAGATTAGAAACAATGCCTTTACAAGCAGTGGTGGGGTTGATCCTAATCAGCCCATTGGCGCAAGCCAATTAGACCCGTTAACACCGGTTGAACAGGTATTGGCCTCGATTAACGTCGATAAATCACCTGAGGTGGCTGAAAAGCGCATATTGGTGTCGCTGGAAGGGGAGTTGGCGGTGAGTTTTGTGATCCTAGGTGCTAATACTCCCACATTGTCCAGAGCTTCTGAAGGGACAACACAAACGCCTTTGATATTCGGCAAGTTGAGTGAAGATGGTCGCTATAGTCTAAAAGCAAAAATCTTGGGTGTGCCGGAGCAGGTGCTTTTTAACAATGTGCCCTATGCAGACCTACTTGATATAGAAAAAGTAAAAGCACTTAAGATTGGCGCTGAGGGCGGAGTGCAGCTGATTAAACACAGAGTGTCAGGTGAGGGTAATGTACACCTATATTTTATTAGCGAGCCACCGAGTATCGGGATCTTCTTTGATGGTACAGGCAACAACAAGTACAACGATATTTTGGACCCCTTTGATGATAAAGAGCCGACGAATATCGCTAAGCTCCATGAGTTGTATGACACTGGAAAAAAGTTTGTTTTTTCAGAATACATAGAAGGAGTTGGTACAGCGGCAGGAAAGAAAGACTCGATCATAGATTTAGCTGTTGCTTATTCATTTGATGAGCGTCTACTGAAGGCGTTGGCATCCATTTTTGAATCTATAGACACTAACGAACTGATTTTGGTTAATACCGTTTTACTTGACTGTTTTGGTTTTAGCCGTGGCGCAGCGGCAGCAAGAGCATTTGTGAATCTGGTTAATGAAATGAGAGAAGCGCAAGATATTAGATTGGTTGGTAAAGAGGTGGTATTTCGCTTTGTGGGTATTTTCGATACCGTTGCGTCTATTGGAGGGGATGGAGATAATGATCATAGTGAGCTGTATGCTAGAGATGAGTTAGACGATGCAGCTAGACTCGATCTTAATCAAGCTAGTGCTGGGGCTGTGTATCACTTAACGGCTTGGGATGAGCGGCGCGATAAATTCCCACTAAACTCATTGAAAAATAAAGGTGGAAGTTTGTTTGCTAACCATAAAGAAGATTATCTGCCAGGCGTTCATTCTGATATTGGGGGCGGATATGCCCCTATCAGTATTGATATTGAGTATCCTTTAAAGCGCATTCGTGGTATTCCCGGAAATCCAGAGCATGAAGCAAAGGTACAACAGGCGAAATTGGCAATCGAACGGCAATATCAGTGGCCTGGTATTAACGTGGATATGGTCTACCGCTTTAAAAGGCTAAGATATGGCGCAAGTCGCTCGGGAAGAGGTAAGGATTTTTACACCACATACCGGCCTGTTTGGAGACGTAAAATAGATAATACTCTTGCCCATTATGGACTGCACCAAATGTATAACGAGGCGATTCAACATGGCGTTCCGCTAAAAGAAATGGCGCGTCTTCAAAGTATCTACCCTTATGAACTTAGTCACGAGGTGGCAACTTTGGTACCTAAAGCTCTTAAAGCTGGGCCAGCAAGCCAAGCTTGGCAGAAGTTATACGAGCATTATATTCATATTAGTTCTCGGTTTACGGGAGCTGCGGATAAATTGGCTCATGGAGCTGAAAGAAAGGCAAAATACGTCACTGAAAATGGGCAAAGAGAAATGTTTTACAATAACGGATTAAAGCTCCCAAAAGTTGATATATGGACAAGTTTTAGAGTTGGAGGGAAGGTGGTATGGAGAAAAGGTTAACCCAAGTTTTATTATTTATGATTGTGATTTTAGCGTTAGCAGGGTGTAGAACAAATCAAACCATTGAGCAATTGGATATAGGTATTTCAGCTTATGAAAATAGTGACTTGATGGTCAAAATAGTGTTTGATGATAAATTTTCTCCACCTGCAGGAGCGATAGGCTGTTGTTGGGGAAATGCTCAGAAAAAAGGATCGTTTTGGGGTGCTGAAATCCCACATAAAGTGGATGTTGAATGGCGAGACTACAAGCAAGCAAAACTTTACAGAGCTTCATTCAAAGTTCAGCGGAAGAAAGCCTACCATATAATTGACGAATTGACTCCTGTTACATTTGCATCAGGACGTGTTGATGATGATGTGAATCCATTCATCATTTTTGGGTTTGGTGAAGGAGGTGAGGTAAAAATGTGGATTTCTAATTCAGCATTTGCAGGAGTTAAAGGGCGCATTTTAGAGGAAATTGGCTCGGCGCAAGCGACTTGGGAACCCTTTGAATTAACCGATGAGATGTTTAATTAGATAAGCGCCCACAATACAAAGTTAAGATAAAAAACAAATAAAACAAGGGATGTTCGACTTGGAGAAAAGGATGATAAATAAACTCTACATCATTTTGTTGCTAGTAATACTGCTTTGTAGTTGCTCTTCACATTCCGAGCTCGAAAAATTAAATATAGCTATATCTGCGTATGAAAAAAGCGATTTGATGGTGAAACTGATATTTGATGATAGATTTTCCCCCCCAGCGGGCGCAATAGGTTGCTGTTGGGGGAATGCGCAAAAAAATGGATCGTTTTGGGGAGCCGAAATACCACATAAAGTAAAAGCGCAGTGGTGGGACTACAAGCAGGGCAGGCATTATCGTGCAGCGTTAACTGTACAGCGTGACAAGGCATACGAAATCGCGGGTAATTTACCGAGCATTACCCATTACACAGGCGAAACAGAAACCGATGTTGATCCCTATATTATCTTCGGCTTTGGTGAAAAGGGTGAAGTAAAAATGTGGATTTCTAATGCACCGTTTGATGGCGTGGAAGGACGCATTTTAGAAGAAATTGGTTCGGTACAAGCGACTTGGGAACCCTTTGAATTAACCGATGAAATGTTTCGCTAAAAAAGTGAAAACTAGACGTTTTATCTTGGTACTTTCTGCATGGTTGTTTACATCGGTTTATCGAATTCCACCGAAATAAATTGCTATTTGGCGCTATCTTGGGTCACATTACTGACCGCAATTAAAATAATATAACATTTAGGATTGGAATATGCGTATTAAAGCTATCTCCGCGGGCATGGTGTTGGCCTTTTCTCAGTACGTTGCTGCCGATGAAGGCATGTGGCAACCACATCAACTACCTGAACTTGAATCTATTTTAAAGTCTAAAGGACTAGAGATTGATGCTAAGTCAATTTCAAAACTCACTGAGTTCCCGATGAATGCGGTGATTAGCTTAGGTGGCTGTACGGCGTCATTTGTCTCTCCTAAAGGTCTGGTTGTGACAAACCATCACTGTGCATACGGCTCTATTCAATACAATTCAACAACAGATAACAATATTCTTGAGAATGGCTTTTTAGCAAAACAGCCAAGTGAAGACTTGCCGGCGGCACCGGGCTCACGCGTTTATGTGACAAAAGAAGTGTCGAACGTAACGGATAAAGTTAATGCTGGGACGGACTCACTGACCGGTAAAGCACGTTTTGATGCCATTGACAGTAAGCGCAAACAACTTGTTGCCGAGTGTGAGCAAGATGAAAGCTATCGCTGTAATGTTTATACCTTTCATGGTGGATTGGAATATTACCTCATTAAATCGCTAGAGATAAAAGACGTTCGTCTAGCATATACACCAGCGATGGGTGTGGGCAAATATGGCGGCGATATAGATAACTGGATGTGGCCTCGTCACACTGGCGACTTTGCTTTTTACCGTGCATATGTGGGTAAAGATGGTAAACCCGCTGAGTTTTCTAAAGATAACGTACCCTACAACCCAGAGTCATTCTTGAGTGTGAGTGCAAAAGGCGTGCAAGAGGGCGACTTTGTAATGGTGACGGGTTATCCGGGTCGTACCAACCGTTATCGCATTGCTTCTGAAGTAGATTATGTGTTTAACACGGTTTACCCCATGGTACGTAAACATAACTCAAAGTATGTGGCACTAATTGAAGAAAATGCACCAGAAGGGTCGCAAGCTCGTATCGCCTATGAAAGCACCATTGCAGGTTACAACAACTACATCAAAAACTTTGGCTCTATGATTGAAAGCTTCAAAAAAGGCAGTATGTATAGCCGCAAGCAGCAATTTGAGCGCGATCTTAGCACTTGGATCAATGCCGATGCAGACCGTAAAGCAAAGTATGGCGCCGTGCTAAACGAATTGAGCGAGTTGGTTGCTCAATCTCAAGCTCATTATGAGCGTGATATGATGGTTGGCTATATCCACCGTTCGCAAATGATGTCTACTGCGCGTAAGCTTTATCGCTTGGCGGTTGAAAAACAAAAGCCTGATGCTGAGCGTGAGAGTGGTTATCAAGAACGTGATATGCCAAAAATCAAAGCGGGGCTTCAGCGTATGACGCGCCGCTATGATGAAACAGTTGATAAAGCGATTATGCTTTACTTCATGGAGCTTTATGCAGCCTTGCCAAAAGAAGCGCGTTTAGCTGAAATCGATAAGCAGCTTCAACTTGAAAACGGCTTCAATAAAGCAAAGCACCAAGCGCTGCTAGATGAGATGTATGCCAACTCTAAGCTTGCTGATGAAAAAGCCCGTCTTTGGATGTTAGATTTAGAGCTTGAGCAGTTAAATCAAAGCTCTGATCCATTCATTAAATATGCAAAAGCGATTTTTGCAGTGATGAAGCAAATCGAAGATGAAGAAAAAGAATTGGCTGGTAAGCAGCAATCTGCACGTCCAGCTTTGATGGAAGCCATTATTGCTTACAACAAGTCGCAAAATAAGCCAGTTTACGCAGATGCTAACAGCACACTCCGTGTCACTTACGGTACGGTAGGTGGCTACTCACCGCAAGATGGCTTAGTGGCAACGCCATTTACTTCGCTTGAAGGGTTACTGGCTAAAAATACCGATGTTGAACCATTTAACGCGCCGAAAAAGCAACAGCAGTTGATCCGCGAAAAAGTATATGGTCAATATACAGGTGGCATGAATACCGTACCGGTGAATTTCCTTTCTAACGTGGATACCACAGGTGGTAACTCAGGTTCGCCGACCTTAAACGGGAAAGCGGAGTTAGTAGGTTTACTGTTTGACGGTGTATATGAAAGCATTATTGGTGACTGGGATTACGATAAAAACCTAAACCGCTCAATTCATGTTGATTCGCGTTACATGTTATGGGTAATGGACAAGGTTGATAATGCACAAAACCTGTTAGATGAAATGAAGATAGTAAAGTAGGTCGACCTTTAGGTCGACAATCCCCCCAACGTTTAAAGGGTAGTCTTTGGGTTTAAAGGGTACCCTTTAGGTTTAAACGTTAGTCGGCCTAAAGGCCGACTAACGGGTGATATCAATTTTTCGAAAAATAATGCCGGCCATGAGGCCGGCATTATTATGTTACTTTGCCATTAACTGGCGGATATACTTCACCGGAGCACTACCAAAGCTTAAGAACTCTTCGTGGAATGTCTTTAAGTCAAATTCCTTTCCAAGCTTTTGTTTTTGCGTTTCACGGAAGTCGTAAATTTCGCGATAACCAGAGTAATAGCTGGTTAATTGTACTTGGCTCAAGGTTGCACGGCGCCATTTACCTTCGGCTTCTGCACGCTCTTGGAAAGCCCCATTCATCAGCAGATCTAAGCCTTCTTCTTTGCTTATTCCTTTTACTTGGATACCGTAATCTAGGATGGTGTTACAGATCACACGTAGATTCCACTTGTAGTACATTAACCACATTTCAGGCTCAAAGTTACCATAGCCTTCTTCTAGCATCATGCGCTCAGTGTATACTGCCCAGCCTTCAATCATCGCGCCATTGCTTAAGATACTCTTCACCAAAGACGGAGATTCGTTAGAGTAAACCAACTGAGTGTAATGGCCTGGCACGGCTTCATGAATATTTAGGATCTGCAGGATCCAATGGTTGTATTCACGTAGATACGATTCAGCTTGCTCGTCGCTCATTGAGTCCAGCGGAGACACGTTATAATAGGTGTTCTCCTTTTTGTCGTATGGGCCCGGAGCACTGATTGAAGCGCCAGCAAAGCCGCGCATATATTCAGGCGTTTCGCGAACAACTAGCGGCTTTTCAGGGTCTAGCGTGATGAGATCTTTTTCCATCACAAACTTTTCAAGTTCTGGAATTTGCGCCTTGATTTCGCTCACAAAGTTTTCACGCTTTACGTGTTTGACCGAAAGGTGCTTGATAAGCGTGGCAATCGCATTAATGTCAGATTTTGGGCGTGGCTTGTCAGCAAAATACGTTGGCCAGAGTTGATCAACAATCTTAACCATTTCATTAGTAACACGGGCTTTGTCGGCCATTGCCTTTTCATACATTTGCTTGGCGGTGTAGCCAGACTGAATATCAAAGGCAAATTTTTCTTCGTACAGCTTCTCACCAATTCTAAATGAGCGCGCATTACCGTTTTCGCTTAACTCTTTTTCAAGGTTGCTAAGGTAAGATACATATCCATTGATGGCAGATTTCGCGGCAGCGAAGCGCTGCTTGAATAGGGCTTTTTCCTCGGCTGTTAATAATGAAGTCGCGAGTTTATCAAGCAACTCGTCGTTTAATACACTAAATGCGCCTTGGTTTTGTGCAATCGCAAGCTGAGTATATTCGAGCGTTGGATTGTTAATATTGTTTTGTGCTGCTTCATAATACGCTGGCACATATTGAAGACGTGCTAAAACGAGCTTGAGCTTTTCGTCATCCGTTTTAAAGCGGCTATTGAGTATCGTCGCAAAGCCATAAGAAACATTGTAGTTTGACGGATTCCACTGCCAGCTTTTGAAGGTTTCAATATGCCAGATATCGCGTTTTAGGCGATTTTCAATCAAGTGATAATCGATTTTTTGACTATTGCTTAAGTTAGCAAGGTCGAACTGTTGTAACTTAGCCAGTTGCGCCTGAGAGAAGGCAACACTTGCATCACGAGTCGCTTGGGTTGGTACAGTGATAATATCGTCGTACTTGCCAAAGCCTGCCCAGAGCGACGCTTCTGGGTACTGTTTCCATAAGTCATTGATAAATTGCTGAGAAAAGTCAGCGAATTGTGCATTTGTTGCTACTGTTTGCTGTGAAGCTGAAGGCGTCGTCTCGACAGACGAAGGAGAAAGTGAGCAGCCAGTCAGGCCCATTGCCATGGCTAGCGCCATGCACAAGGCAGTCTTTTTCATTATTGTGTCCTATTTAATGGTTTTCGCTATCATAACAAGATTTTGCTTTATTTGCTTTGTCTGGCTCATCCAACCACACCGCACCGTTAGCCTCTTTGGCAACGATGTCATCGGGGTTGTAGATAGGGCATGATTTCATCGACAAACAGCCACAGCCAATGCAACCATCGACATAGTCTCTTAAACGTTGCATGTAAGCGATTTTTTCGTCCAGCTTTGCTTGCCAGGCTGTAGAAAGTTTGGCCCAGTCCGCTTTAGTTGGTGTTCTTGAGTCGGGCAGAGTATCAAGGGTTTCTTTTATCTCTCCTAGGGTTATCCCCATCTTTTGGCCAGCTTTAATAATGGCAATACGGCGCAACACATCCTTTTTATAACGGCGTTGATTACCGTTATTACGCCAACTGCGAATAAGCCCTTTGTTCTCATAGAAATGCAGTGCAGACACCGCAACGTCAGCTCTTTGGGCAACCTTACCGACACTGAGGTTCGGCTCGTCTCTTAATAATTTTTCAGTTTTCATAAATTAGTACTTTACCTTAACTTAAGGTGAGGTTTTAAGGTAGCACCCAACTTATTATTAGTGCAACTGGAATTGAAGATTATGAAAACAGTCGTTATTTACTCAAGCTCAAACCCCAATGGAAATACCTACCAATCTGCAAAGGCACTAGCAGAAGAAAAAAGAGCTGAGCTCATCTATTTAGACCGTTATAAAATTGGTGAGTATTGCTACAAACACTCTCACAGTGATGATGACTTTGTTAACCTTTTTAGATGGGTACTTGGTTTTGAGCACATCATTTTTGCATCCCCCGTTTATTGGTATGCAGTGACACCAAGAATGAAGGCATTTATCGACAGAATAACCGACTTTATGGACATAGAAGCGTTAAAGCCGGAGCTTAGAACGCTACGTGAAAAGCAGTTTTCGATTTTATCAACCTCATGCCAAGAGAAAGCACCGGCACCATTTACTGAGATGCTGGTGGGAACCTTTGAATATTTGGGTATGAAATTACAAGAGCAGCGTCATGTTCATTACCCTTATGCTGATTAATCGCTGTGGATTTTGTTAGGTGGGGTTGTGTGGCGATGGCTTTTAAAGATCGCTGCGTGAAGCAGCTCCTACTCTGAAGTAAATCCAGTCTGGTATAAGGCGGTTTGTGACTGGTGTTTATTTAGAGGAGGGTGAAGGCTTTTAAAGATCGCTGCGTAAAGCAGCTCCTACTCCGAAGTAAAACCAGTCTGGTAGGAGACGGTTTACCCGCCGAGTAGTTTGTGACTGGCGCGCTAACCCCCCCTTGCTACCCGACATTTCTCAGCGGAAGTACGCACTTCCGCCTATGCGAATAGGTGCAAGGTCACACCTTGAATTCATTGACCATTTGCGAGAGTCGTTGTGACATTTCGCTTAATTGCTGGCTCGACGCTTTGGTGTGTTCAGCGCCAAGGGCGGTTTGGTTTGCCACTGTTGCGATACCACTGATGTTGTCAGTCATGTCATTAAGATCTTCGGATTGCTTTTCACTCCAAGTGGCGATATTAACGTTAATATCATGCACGGTTGCGATGGAGAGGTTGATTTGCTCTAGTGCGTGCTTACATTCTTGGCTCACTTTGAGGCTTTGCTCGGATGCTGCACGGCAGCTCTCCATTTCTTCAACGGTTGTGGCGACGCCATTGTGCAGTTTATCAATGATCGCTTGAATATCATTGGTAGATTGTTGCGTACGCTGAGCTAGTGTTCTTACCTCATCGGCCACCACGGCAAAACCGCGACCTTGTTCTCCTGCTCTCGCAGCTTCGATGGCCGCATTCAATGCTAATAAATTAGTTTGATCTGCCACTTTTTTAATGACATCAAGTACTGCACCAATCTCGGTTGATGAGCGTTGTAGTTCGAGCACAGCTTGTTGCGCTGAGTCGACGCTACGAGAGGCATGCGCTATGACAGCCACATTTTCGTCTACATGCGTCAGCCCTTGGGTCGTCAGTGTGGTTGTCTCTGTCACTTTATCAAGCGCACGCTTTGACTCATTATTGACAGCTTGTGCCACTTGATTAAGCGATTGCATGCGGTTTTGCAGCGATTCTGTTTCACTGTTTTGTTGTCCAATACCAGCTTGGATCTGCTCGGTAATACAGGATAATTCCTCTGCTTGGGAAGCCAAAGAATGGGTGTTTTCGTTGATATCATGCAGTACATCACGAAAATGCGAGTTCATTTTATTAAATGCGATAGCCATTTGGGCAAGCTCGTCTTTTCCGTGGCTTTTCAGTGCAATGGTGAGGTCTTTTTGCGCTGAAATAAGTCCCATAGTGCGAGTGAGCTTATCCAGTGGCTTGGTAATATTTTTGCTGATCAAGCTAGAGAGAAAAATAAGTAATATCGCATAGCCGAGCGTTTCAGCAGTCATCAACATGAGGCGGTCATAAAACTGTTCTTCAACGTCTTGAAGGTAAATGCCAGTTCCAATTGCCCAGTTATAGTGCCCTAAGTTAGCAATATAAGAGAGCTTGCCCTCAAGCTCCTTTGTCCCCGGTTTTGGCCATTGATATTGGGCAAAGCCTTGTTGATTTTGATTCGCAATGACGACGAACTGGCTGAATGCTTCGCGAATAAAGTGTTCATGATGGTGAGTCATTGAGGTGCCATTGAGCAGTGGCTTAATGGGGTGTGTTACCATATTCCCATCGAGGTCAAATAAGAAGAAGTAACCTGCATCACCATAGCGTGCGGCATCAATGAGCTTTTTTATTTTTTCTTGTCTTTGTTGTGGGGTGAGTGAGGCCTCGGTGGCAACCATATTAAGTTGTGCAACTGTGGTTTCCATTAGGTTTTTTGCATTAATACGTCTTTCTTGCGTTAAGCTGTCTCGTAAAACGAGTGCTGATGAGAGTTGCACAAGGGTAATGATCACGACAGACAAAAGCAGACTGAGTCTGAGTTTATTGGGCACTTTCATCAAACCTAAGAGTTTATTCAGCTGCTTCATGAGTTCCTCTAGTAACAAAGAATTAGTTAAAATGACAGCGATGTCAGTTGGCGAGGATCATACTTAGAACGAACCAAAAATAAATAGCATGAACAAAAGATGAATAAGGTGTTAAGCCGTGCAGACGGCTATCTAATTGATAGTTAATAAAAATGTTAACATTCACGTTTTGTAAATAATTGTGAATGAGAACTATTTCCAATAAGTGTGTTTAAGTATTTTGTCTTAGAGAAGGATGAAGGTTAGAGGTAGATTAAGGAAATTTGATATAGATCATTGCAGATATCGCTTGAATCGAATAGCGACTTTGTTATACTCGCTGCGAATTTTCAGTTTAGACTGAAAGTTCTGAACTAATCAATTCTATCAAGATAAAAACATCAGGATAATCTGTGCCACTGTTAAGCTATGCTCGACAAACTGCTACTACTAACGACACAACCTATCAAGGTTGTGCGATGACGCGTGCGCAGTTATTCGGTCGTATTTTCAGTGTGCTAAGCGCATTGATGATGTTTAACGCGGCATTATTATTCACTGGCATGCTAGGTGATGTAGCTGAATTAGAAGCACTTTTTGCAGATAATTCACTACCTGACTCTGTTTTGGTGATGCTCGGAGAGTTTTGGGCTCAGCCTATCTTGTCATTACAATTATTGATAGGTCTTTATTGGTTAGTTTTCCATACTATTTTGCCTACACGCGCTGGCGTTGTCCTGCGTAAAACGGCACTCGCCTCTACTGAGGCTATTCAACCTCAACCGGTGCCTAGCGCACATGGTTGTCGTGCTCCTCCTTTTTGATACCGCTGCCTGTTTGCGTAATCGCAATATTTGAGTCCAGGGCGTTTGATTTACGCGATTTGGATCAGCAGTCAGCAATTCAGTTTCAATTACATTAATCGGCTACTTACAGCCCTTTTAGGGAGAATTGTAAGCTTAGCAAATGTGATTGTCCGTTTACTGTATCGATTATTTGGTAAATGGTTAGTGACTGGTATCAAAGGAGCATTTCCCTTCACTAATGCATTTTCCCTGATGGATACAGTGCAATTCGAACTTGTGCAGCATAGCTTGCACAAATAGATACTCAGCGTGCTTGAAGTTCGAGCCGCAGCTTATCGTTGAAGGGTAATCAATTGAATAAACGTAGTGTTGTGAATTATGCGTTCGCTTCATTGGGGCTTATGCTCACCGGCTGTAGTGGTGGCATTTTAGATCCCAAGGGGCAAATTGGCATGGATGAGAAGTCCTTGATCATCATTGCCACTGTACTGATGTTACTCGTTGTAGTACCAGTTATTATTCTTACCTTATATTTTGCGTGGAAGTACCGAGACGGTCGTGACCACGAGATCTATGCACCTAAATGGGCTCACTCTAACAAAATAGAAGCCGTGGTTTGGACCATTCCGATTGTGATTATTATTGTACTTGGGGTTATCACTTGGCGCTCTACACAATCACTTGATCCGTACAAGCCGTTGGAAGGTAAGGGTGAACACCTCACTGTTCAGGTGGTATCGCTAAACTGGAAGTGGTTATTTATCTATCCTGAGCAAGGCATTGCTACAGTGAATGAGTTGGTGTTTCCAGCGAATGTACCAGTGGAGTACAAAATCACTTCCGAAAGCACCATGAACTCTTTTTTCATTCCACAGCTTGGTAGCCAAATCTACTCGATGGCTGGGATGGAAACACAGCTTCACCTGATTGCCAACGAGCCGGGGACGTTCAAAGGCTTTTCTGCTAATTACAGTGGAGCGGGCTTTACGGGTATGAAGTTCGATGCCATTGCGACCAAAGATCAAGCAAGTTTTGATAACTGGGTTGCCGATGTCAAAGCTAACGGTGAAGCGTTAACCGCTGGTCGTTATGCGAAGCTGGCTAAGCCTTCGGAATATCACCCCGTTGAATATTTTGGCTCGGTAGAGCAGGGTTTATTCCACACCATAGTTATGAAGTACATGCAGGGCCATGGCGAAATGAGTTATTACGCCAAACCAGAGCATGCTGCGCATCCACATCACGGCAAGGCTGAGGAGTAATTATGTCGTTGTTTGGTAAATTATCCATCGAGGCAATCCCTTATCACGAACCCATCATTATGGTGACGTTGGCTGTAGTGGCGATTGTTGGTCTAATTGTGGCTGCAATGGTCACAAAACACAAAAAATGGGGCGTGCTGTGGCACGATTGGATTACTTCAATCGATCATAAACGCCTAGGCGTGATGTACATTATCTTGGCATTAATTATGTTAATGCGTGGTTTTGCCGACGCCATCATGATGCGTACACAGTTGGCGATGGCTACAAGCGGCGCTGCCGGTTACTTACCTCCTGAGCACTATGACCAGATCTTTACCGCACATGGGGTGATCATGATCATCTTTATGGCGATGCCATTTATGATTGGTTTGATGAATATCATCTTGCCACTGCAAATTGGTGCTAGAGATGTTGCTTTTCCGTTTTTGAATAACCTCAGTTTTTGGTTGACGGCGGGCGGGGCAATTCTGATCAACTTGTCCTTGGCATTTGGTGAGTTTGCAAAAACCGGTTGGGTGGCGTATCCGCCGTTGTCGGAGTTGTCGTTTAGTCCGGGTGTCGGGGTTGATTATTATATTTGGGCATTGCAAATATCCGGACTTGGGACATTGCTCACTGCCGTGAATTTCTTGGTAACCGTATTTAAGATGCGTGCACCTGGCATGACGCTAATGAAAATGCCTATTTTTACTTGGACTTGTACTTGGGCAAATATCCTAGTTGCTGCGTCTTTCCCAATTCTTACTGCGGTGCTAGCGATGCTAACGCTTGACCGTTATATGGATTTCCACTTCTTCACCAATGAAGCCGGTGGTAATGCCATGATGTATATCAATCTGTTCTGGGCATGGGGTCACCCTGAAGTTTATATTTTGATTTTGCCTGCGTTTGGGATTTTCTCAGAAATTATTTCAACCTTTACAGGTAAACGCCTGTTTGGCTATAAGTCGATGGTGTATGCCAGCGGTGCGATTTCTATTTTGGGCTTCATTGTTTGGCTACATCACTTCTTTACTATGGGTTCAAGCGCCAATGTTAATGCTTTCTTTGGGGTCATGACGATGGTCATTGCGGTCCCGACGGGGGTAAAACTCTTTAACTGGTTATTTACCATGTATCGCGGTCGTTTGCGGATCACGGTGCCGGTCCTTTGGACGTTAGGGTTTATGGTGACCTTTACCGTAGGTGGGATGACTGGCGTACTGCTTGCAATTCCTGGCGCGGATTATGTGCTGCACAACAGTCTTTTTCTGATCGCACACTTTCATAACACCATTATCGGCGGGGCAGTGTTTGGTTATCTAGCGGGTTTTGCTTACTGGTTCCCTAAAGTAATGGGTTACAAGCTTGATGAGCGTTGGGGGAAAGCCTCATTCTGGTGCTGGCTGGTTGGCTTTTTTGTGGCCTTTATGCCGCTTTATGTGCTCGGCTTCTTGGGCATGACACGTCGTCTTAATCATACCAACACGCCAGCGTGGAACATTTGGCTATACATCGCGTGTATTGGTGCCTTTATCATTATGTTTGGGATAGTTTTCCAAGTGGTACAGCTAGTGGTGAGTTACAAAAACCGCGAGCAATTGCAAGACACCACAGGCGATCCGTGGAATGGGCATACTCTGGAATGGTCAACGGACTCTCCTCCGCAGTACTACAATTTCGCGAAAACCCCTGTGGTTGACGATATTGACGCTTGGACAGAAATGAAAGAGCAGGGACAGGCATACCAAAAGCCTGCACATTATCAGCCTATTCACATGCCAAAAAATACCCCGACTGGAGTGCTTATCAGCGCGTCATTGACCGTGTTTTGCTTTGCCATGATTTGGCATATTTGGTGGTTAGCGGCGGTGGGTTTTGTCAGTGCTATCGCGGTATTTATTAAGCGTTGTTACACCAGCGACGTTGATTATTATGTTCAGGTTGACGAGATTGAGCAGATTGAGTCTGCCCACCTTTCTCGCGCATTACAGGAGGGTTAATTCATGAGTGCAATTACTCCCGCTACGCTGCATGCGTTAGAAGATGCTCACGAGCATGCAGATCATGACACAGGTTCAAATACCGTATTCGGTTTTTGGCTATATCTGATGACGGACTGTTTGTTGTTTGCTTCGTTCTTTGCCACTTATGCCGTGTTGTACATGAACACGGCAGGTGGCGTGTCTGGCAAAGACATATTCGAGCTGGGCTTTGTTGCGGTTGAAACCGCGGCCTTACTGTTAAGTAGTATTACCTTTGGGTTTGCTATGATAGCGGCAAACAAACAGAAAAAGTCGCAAACCTTATCTTGGCTTGCGGTGACATTTGCCTTTGGTGCGGTGTTTATTGGTATGGAAGTGTATGAATTCCATCACTTAATAGTACATGGTCATGGACCGCAGCATAGTGCTTTTCTGACTTCTTTCTTCTCATTGGTGGGTCTGCACGGCATGCACGTGACGGCAGGCTTGATTTGGATGACTGTGATGATGATTGAAGTGACACGTCGTGGTCTTAAGCCACAAACGGTAACGCGTTTGAGCTGCTTAAGCTTGTTCTGGCACTTTTTAGATATCGTGTGGATCTGTGTATTTACCGTTGTTTATTTAATGGGGGCAATGTAATGAGCCATAGTGGATCTAAAGCGTTAGCACAGATGGATGTTCATGAGCATGAACACGACAGCCACGGTAGTGTGAAGTCGTATCTAATTGGTTTTGTGCTATCCGTTATTTTGACAGCCATTCCTTTTGCTGCCGTGATGAGTGGCAGCTTGTCATCTAGCACGACATTTTGGACGTTAGTGACAACGGCGTTAGTGCAAATTTGGGTGCACCTAAAGTACTTTTTACACCTGAATTTTGTTACGGAAGAAGGTAAGGCAAGCACGCTTTCCTTTATCTTTAGTGCGTTGATTATTGTGATGGTAGTGGGGCTGTCGGTCTGGATCATCTACGAATCGAACGCCATGATGATGTATTAACAGGAGAGTACTCATGCTGCGTCGTTATTTTCAGGTGACAAAACCTGGGATCATTATGGGAAACTTGATTTCAGTCGCAGGAGGCTTTTTATTGGCCTCTCGAGGTGAAGTTGATTGGCTGCTATTTGCCTTGACTCTGCTAGGGCTATCTTTAGTCGTTGCGTCAGGTTGTGTAGTTAACAATGTCATCGACAGGGATATCGATGCGGCAATGGCTCGCACTAAAACTCGCGTGACAGTAACTGGGGAAATTTCCTCAGTTGCTGCACTGTCACATAGTCTGGTACTCGGATTATCTGGCTTTGGGCTCTTAGCCTATTTCACCAGTTGGATTGCGCTGGGTTTTGCCGCATTTGGGTTTTTTATTTATGTCGGTGTTTACAGCTTATACATGAAACGAAACTCAGTGTATGGCACGGTGGTTGGTAGCCTGTCAGGGGCAGTGCCTCCTGTGGTTGGTTACTGCGCAGTAAGCGGGGTGTTTGACTCTGGCGCTGCCATTTTATTATTGATGTTTTGTCTTTGGCAAATGCCGCACTCTTATGCCATTGCGATTTTCCGTTTTGAAGATTACCGGGCCGCGAATATTCCGGTGTTGCCAGTCGCGCAAGGTATTGAAAAGGCCAAGCATCACATTGTTTTGTATATCGCCATTTATGCACTGGTGGTGATGTTACTGCCGCTTAGCGGTTATACCGGCATAGCATTTATGGCTGTGGCCTGTACAACCAGTTTTTGGTGGTTATTGATGGCGCTAAAAGGATACCAAAGAGACTTAGATTTACATGGTTGGGCGAGGCAAGTATTTGCATTCTCAATAGCCAATATCACAGTCCTAAGTATCGCGATGGCGATTGATAATCACAGCACAGTTTCTGCGATGCTGTACTGATCGCAGATTATCCCAAAGTAACTAAAATCCAAAGGCCCACGGGGCCTTTTTTCGTTCTTATCTTAGTTTATACCAATTTGACTTAATACTTGCTCAATTTGAAGGAGTAAATCTGACGCTAACAGCGTTAAAAATTCCTCATTTAGAACAACTAAATAGCAAAATTTTTGCCTTGCCTACACGGATTTAGGTACCTTGGCGATAGCAGGACGCGGTAGCGGAGTTATCGACAAGATTTTCTCGCCTCAAAATAGACCACTTAATTAAGCAAGTTGGTATTATTTTACGTCGCTTGCTTTTTACCCATTTTATCTCCATATCCAGCTTATTGAGTAACCTGAGCTGTGGATAATCAATGCCTTTCTAGCAGCCAGTTTTAGCGCTAACTGCGTTGAATCCACTTCCAATAGCCAGCTATTGGTGCGTAAATTCGCCTTGTTTCCCCTAAAACTCTCTGGCTAGACAAAGAGAAAAACGAAGTTGTGTTTTAGCAGTAATGAGTTAGAACATTCGTTATCCAAACCTCAGGTTAAATAGATGAGAAGATAATAATGGATATAGGGATCACAGAAGTATTGTTGTTATTTACGGCGATCTTTATCGCGTCCTTTTTACTTTTTAAGGTCGTGCTATGGGCCAAAAAAATGCCAAAAGGCGCTTATCTATTTTTGGCTTTAATGCCGCTCATCTCTATTTTTCCTATTCCACCACCCGTTTTTAAAAATGTCGCTAAAGCCAAACAAGAACAACGTAAAAAAGCACCCAAATCAGAACCATAATCTCACAGGAAAATAGTTTAATGTCAGCTTCAATATTTATTGTTAACCTTACTTATGTTACTGAAATTGAACTGGTAGAGCCGCTGCTCGCCCCTCACATTGCGTTTTTAGATCGCTTCTATGCCAATGGTACTTTTATCGCCTCTGGCAGAAAAATCCCACGAACTGGTGGGGTGATTTTGGCAAAGGCGAGTAGTAAAACTGAGCTACTTGATATTGTTCGTCAAGATCCCTTTTATGTCGCCGAAGTGGCTCGGTATGACATTATCGAGTTTGTGCCAAGCAAGTTTGCATCTTGCTTTACAGAAGTAGAGAAATACCTTAATTCTTGAGTGCCCGCTTGGCCACGTCCGTATCGTGGCAGGTATAGGCCGTTGAAATAATCCCTTCGCTCAATAGAAACAGGCGCTCGACAGCGGCATCATCAGCGTCGTTGAACGATTGTTTGAGTAACGCTTTTACCGCAAGTTTGTGCCGCTGGCATAGTTGATTTATTGGATTGGTAAGCTCACCAAATTCTGCCGCCGTGTTGATAAAGTAACAACCACGGAAATCGCCCAGCACTGCCACTTTGTTATTAATCCACTGATCTAGCGCTGAAAATAGCTGCTCTGTGAGCTGTTCATTCGTTCGAGCATTTTCGAGGCAACGAGATAACCAAGATATAAATAGGTGATGCCGCTGCTCAAGTGTTGCAAGCACCAGTGCCTCTTTACTCTCAAAATGGTTGTACAGGGTTTTTTTAGCAATGCCAGATGACTTTAATACTTCGTTAATGCCAATGGCATGAATGCCATGTTGATAGAACAGGTCCATTGCGCAATCGATCAGTTGTTGTCTTTTTGTACTCATCA
This sequence comes from Pseudoalteromonas sp. Of11M-6, assembly GCF_022347905.1. Taxonomy (NCBI): domain Bacteria; kingdom Pseudomonadati; phylum Pseudomonadota; class Gammaproteobacteria; order Alteromonadales; family Pseudoalteromonadaceae; genus Pseudoalteromonas; species Pseudoalteromonas sp. Of11M-6. Next base: position 90,679 of record NZ_JAKRFW010000011.1, read on the forward strand.
GTCAGCCATGTTTATTACCGTGATTATAGGTTGACAGAAGTAGACCAACTTGTCTACCATTTGCGGAGTAGACAAGTTGGTCTACTTTTTGGAAAGGGAAAGAATACAATGAGAGAAATACAACTTGCTTTAATTGCTGGAGCGGGGGCGTTTATCGCAATTGCAATATTGGCGTTTAGTCAAACGATAAGTGCTGAGCATATTTTTTTAATGGCATCTTTGGGCGCAACGGCAGTGCTGGTATTTGGTGTGCCCGAAAGTCCACTAGCGCAGCCTAAAAACGTCATCTTTGGACATATCATTACCGCAACAATCGGGATTATTTTTGCGCAGTATATCGGTGTTAACGAATTCACTTTGGCATTAGCAACGGGGCTTGGCGTATTTAGTATGTTAGTAACAAAAACCACCCACCCACCGGCTGGCGCGAATCCAATACTGATCATGTTGGCACTAGAGGGATGGAGCTTTTTATTTACGCCTGTGATTATTGGCGCCGTGGTGCTAGTCCTGGTTGGTAAAGCAACGTTAGCGGCTAAAACAAAGCTAACTACAATAACAGCTGCTTGATATGTTGATGTGCAGGCCTTATTCGCCTGCCTTCTCAAGCACAATCTGTTAGCTAGGTATTAGATTAGTTCATTGAAATTAATAAAAAATAAATAGCGATGACAAAATTTCATTAAGCGCGTTTTTGGGTTTCGTGCTAGCATGGCAGCAACGGAATTACTTTGTCTGATTGACCAATTGATAGCATTACATCTCTTTAGTCGGCTGTTTTATGGGGTACGTGGTGCCAAATGTACGAAAGAAGGCCTCCTCCTTAAGTCGAAATCTGCTGATAGTTTCATCCCCTTTAGCGCTATGACAGTTCCACCAGCACCTCAGCGTGGTTGGCTTGCTCAAAAAGTCCTGATCAAACAGGGTCACGAGACCTATGTGTTAAGTGTTAAAAATCAAGGTGCAGATGAGTTAGTGCAACAATTGCAACGACTTTGGATTTTACACCATGGCAAGCACTTGCAAGTCAAAGTTCGTAAAATTGAGCTGTTATTAACACGCCGATATCTTAGCCATCATAATCAAAGTCTAGTGCGTCATGTTTGCAGTGCCTTATGGTCCAGCTGGCAGCACCTAGATGACAATATCGTGCCAAGTTCGTTAAAGCCTCAATTAGCAACAGTGCGAGAAATTGCACTTTGGAATGAGCGTGAGGTTGCGGAATTTCAGTCTGCTTTTGTCGAACACTACTTGGCAAAAGACGCCAACTATTTTGACAGCATTGAATCAAATCCCCTTACGCTAGCTCAGCGTAAGGCTTGTGTGATCCAGGATGACAGGCAATTACTGCTTGCTGGCGCAGGCACGGGTAAGACAAGCGTTATCAAGGCCAAAGTTGGGTATCTTTTGCATCGTAAATTAGCTCAGGCGAATGAGCTGTTATTGCTTGCGTATGGTAATGATGCCGCGACGGAGATGCGTCAGCGCTGTCAGCCTCTCTGTAATACCTTAAATTGCTCTACCTTTCATTCGCTTGGCATGCAGATCATCGAAGCGGTTACAGGGGTAAAGCCAACAATTTCAAATCTAGCAACGGATAAAAAACTATTTAAACAATTTATTGCAGACACCGTGCAGTCGTTGCGACAAGAAAGCCACTTTGAGCGAGATTTTGCGCTATTTCTGAAAAGTTCGAGCACACAGCAAGCGTCACAGGCAATAGACTTAATAAGTCAGGTATTACCATTGATGAAGCATGCTCAAATAATGGGGGAGGTTGAGCAACTACTAACGCAATTTAGCAATCAAATGAGTGTGATCATGCCAGTTCTTGCGGAATATCAGCTGTATCTAAGCAATGAATCTAGCATCGATTTCGATGACATGCTGGAGCGGGCTATTTATTACGTAGAGTCTGGTCAGTTTATTTCACCGTGGAAGTTCATCTTGGTCGACGAATTTCAAGACATCTCCCGTGTGCGGGCAAAGCTCATTAAGGTGCTGCTAGATAAAAAAGCCGGCTCGCAATTGTTCGCCGTTGGTGATGATTGGCAGGCTATTTATCGCTTTAGTGGTGGCGATATGCGCCTAACTACCGAATTTACTCGCTATTTTGGTAAGTCGACGACCACATATTTGGATAAAACATTCCGTTATCCTCAAACCATTTTAGATACGGCGAGTGAGTTTATTTGCCGCAACCCAGAACAAATAACCAAGCATATCACTTCTCATACCACAGGCGTGGCAGGGCAGGGTGTGGTGAAAGTGATGGTGGATGACGAATTGTCGCAGGCGCAACAACTGCTCAATCTTATCGAGCAGCGCAACGAAGGAAAAGCTTCCGTTGCCCTACTGGCAAGAAATCACAGAGCATTACCTGATAAATCAAAGATTGCGCAGTGGCGGCAGCTCTATCCAGAACTTATTATTTCACATAACACCTTTCACGGTGCTAAAGGGACTGAAGCAGACTTTACGATAGTATTTGGTCTCAAGCATAGAAACTTTCCATCACAGGTAAAAACGCCAGCATTTGTCGATGCGCTTTTACCTGCACAAGGGGCATTTCCTGACGCAGAAGAGCGGCGCTTATTCTATGTGGCATTAACCAGAGCGAAGAAACAATGCTTTTTATTAGCACCAAATGATGCGCCTTCCTACTTCTTAGAGGAAATCGCATAATTATTAATCCCTGTTGATGGACTTGATCTTTTTGCGCCAGGCACTCATACAATTACTTGTTGAATTAAAAAATAAGCGAGGAAAGGATGAGTACGGATCTACTAAAAGACGCGTTGAAAAGATTAAACCATATAGTTGAAAAAACAGGAGTTAACGAGTCTACCTATCAAGCGTTAGCCCAGCCTCAAAGAACGCTGTCGAGCAACATTTCAATTCGTCGTGACAACGGTAAGCTTGATTATTTTAAGGCGTATCGTTGTCAATACAATGATTTACTAGGCCCAACAAAAGGCGGAATACGCTTCCATCAAGAATCTGATATGAGTGAGGTGCAAGCTTTAGCCCTTTGGATGACACTAAAGTGTGCGGCGGTTGGCGTGCCATTTGGCGGTGGTAAAGGTGCTGTAACCGTTGACCCTAAATCACTAAGTCCCATGGAGCTAGAGCGCCTTGCTCGAGCATATATTAGAGCTAATGCTGATTTTATTGGACCCAATCAAGATATTCCCGCACCGGATGTGTACACCAATGCCAGGATCATGGGTTGGATGATGGATGAATACGAGAAAATCGTCCGTAAAAAAAGTCCTGCCGTGATCACTGGTAAACCGCTTATTTTTGGAGGGAGTGAAGGGCGAGAGTCCGCCACGGGTCGCGGTGCATTTTTAATGATAGAGCGGCTTAGTGAAAAAAATAATTGGAATAAAGCGGAACAAACGGTAGCTATTCAAGGCTTTGGTAACGGTGGCTATCACTGTGCAAGGCTGTTGCAGCAAGCGGGTTATAAAGTCGTTGCAGTAAGCGATTCAAAAGGCGGGATTTACTTTAAAGATGGCTTAGATATAGAAAGCATTTATCAAGAAAAGCAACGCAATAAGGCGCTTAAAGCCGTGTACTGTGATGATTCAGTATGTGAAAGCGTTGAACATAAAATGCTGAGTAATGAAGAGCTGCTTGCGCTGGATGTGGACATTTTGGTGCCCGCAGCACTATCCGGCGCAATCACCCGAGATAACGCCAAAGCAGTATCAGCAAAATATATTGTCGAAATTGCCAATGGACCCATTGAGGCGGACGCCGACGAAATCTTGCATGAACAGGGCGTGATAGTTATCCCTGATATTTTAGCTAATGCCGGCGGCGTCATAGTAAGCTATTTTGAGTGGTGTCAGAATCGCCAAGGAGAGGCTTGGGACGAGCAAACTGTGCAAGATAAATTGGCGCAATATTTATCGAATGCATTTGAAGCGGCGTGGCAGCTGCGAAGTGATGAAGGGCTTGAAATGCGAGATGCCGTATACAAACTGGCATTAAAACGTATTGAGAGCGCCTTGGAAGCCCACGGGACACAATCTTACTTTGAAAATCGTGAGTAGTTTTTTAGATTGTGTCGATAAATTTTTTTTGCTGTACTGTTTTCTGGTGAGTCCACATAATCGCGCTTTTGTTTGGGGGCCGGTGATACACGAACCTGCTTAGGTGTTTTCACTTAACAATTCGTGTCGACAGCGACCCTCTTATTCCGCTACTCAAGGGGCAATTCGTATGCGCGGTTGGATCATTTACAAAGACTCTGCCAGTTTGTTAAAACCTGAAATTTATGAAATAGATAGATTAATGGCGGTGGCAAAGGAAGAAGGTATTGATCTTCAAGTTTACTCACCAGATCAATTCGATCTATTAGTAACCAGGGAAGATGAAGAAAGTATTCTAATCGATGGTCAGCCGGTTGCGTTACCTGACTTTGTACTGCCGCGTATGGGTGCAGGCACGACTTACTTTACGCTTGCGATTATTCGTCACCTTGAACGTTTAGGCGTACATTGTTTTAACTCTTCGCAATCTATCGAAACCGTAAAAGATAAGCTGTACGCGCAGCAGATCCTTGCAGAGCAAAACTTACCAACACCAAAAACCATGTTGGTTAAGTTCCCTGTAAATATTGAACTGGTAGAGAAGCAAATTGGTTTCCCAGTCGTGATTAAAACGCTGTCAGGCTCGCAGGGCAGCGGCGTATTTTTGTCTAAATCACGCGGTGAATTTGATGATTTGATGCAACTTATTGAAGCAACAAATCCAAAAGCAAATATCATTTTGCAGCGTTTTGTGAAGTCGAGTCATGGTCGAGACTTACGTGTATTGACCATTGGCGGCCGTGCTGTAGCGTGTATGGAGCGCAATTCTGGCGGTAAGAACTTTAAGGCCAACGTGAGTTTAGGTGCAAAAGGTAGCCCACACCCGATCACCCCTGAAATCGAATGGCTAGCAACACAAACTGCTAATATCTTGAATCTAGATGTCGCTGGCATCGACTTATTATTCGATGAAGAGCATTTTAAAATTTGTGAAGCAAACTCAAGTCCAGGTTTTGAGGGGCTTGAACAGGCTGTAGACATTGATGTGGCGAGAGAGATTTTACACTTTATACGCATTCGCTTAGGGATCTTTAACCGCACTGGTCAACCAAAGAAGAGCAGTAACGGTACTAAAGCGAGCAAAGAAAAAGCAGCGGAATAATAGCGCTGAGTAATAACGAAAAAGGAGCTAGGTCAAGCTCCTTTTTTGTGCGTGAAGGGCTCAAGCGCGCCTCGTAGTGCGTCGAGCTGAATAGGCTTGGACAGGAAGTTATTCATGCCAGCTTCATAACAGGCTTCCTTATCCGACTCTGAAGTATTGGCGGTCAACGCAATAATGTGCGGCCCTTGGCGTTTCTCTTTTGACAGCCTACGAATACTGCGAGTGGCTTCGAAGCCATCCATAATCGGCATGACGCAATCCATAAACACAATATCAAAGGTTTTGTCTTGGCATGATTTTACGGCTTGCTCTCCGTTATAGACTTTGTCGATGTGAGTTGCACCAAACTGATTCAGTAACTTTTCCATCACCAGTACGTTGATTTGATTATCATCTACAAGCAGGATATTACATTCTGATAAGGAAATATGCTGCTCTTCAGTCTTTTGTTCTTGTACGTCGTCGGCCTCGTCTGCAAATTCTATTGGGAAGGTAACGACAAAGGTACTTCCTTTACCCAACTCACTTTCTACCTGTACTTCGCCTTGCAACAAATTACAGAGCTCAAATACGATTGAAAGGCCAAGGCCAGTACCACCAAAATGCCGACTTACACTGGCATCGCCTTGGCTAAATGGCTGAAAAAGATGTACTTGATTGGTCTTAGCAATCCCTATGCCTGTGTCTGAGACACTTAATTGTAGAACCGGTGAAGTTTCACTTCCCAGCACGTCGGCATAAATATCGATACTACCCGTTGGTGTAAATTTGATGGCGTTACTCACGAGGTTTGCAATAATTTGTTTAACTCGCGTCGGATCTGAATAAAGCCAATTTGTGCCTTGTTTATGAATATGGAAGTTAATTGAAAGCCCTTTTTCGCGACAGGCTGGACTGTACAGGCCTACAACTTGTTCGACTAACTGATGAAGATCAAACGGAGTATTGTCTAGCTTCAGGTTATTACTATTTAACTTACTGAAGTCTAATACGTCGTTTATTAATGTGATCAACATATCTGCACTGTTGACTGCGACGCTCAGGTTGCTCTTGATTTCTTTTATGTCGGTTTCTTTTCTGCACGCTTGAAGCATGCCGACTAATCCGTTCAGCGGGGTTCTTAATTCATGGCTGATTTTGGCGATAAATTCACTCCGGGTTTTAAGAAGTTGCTCCGCTTCTTCGCGCTTTTGCTCCAATGCAATACGCATTTTGACTTGTTCATCTATATCTTGAATGGCACCAAAAACCCGAACGCATTCGCTATTTTCATATTCACCTTGACCGTGAGAGGCGACCCACTTTTCGTTGCCGTTGGCATCAATAATAATGGATTCTATGTCCCATTTGGTTTTGGAGGTGATGGCGTCGTCTATGGCTTGTTTAATGTTTCCTTGATGTACGCCGGGTTTATAGAAGCTGATGGCATTGTCGAGTGTTGGTGTAAAGTTATCATCAACGCCATGAATGAGTCGCGTTTGTTGGCTCCAATACACTTTGTTCTTTTTAAAATCGACTTCCCATGAGCCAATATCAGCAAGACGGCTCATCGCTGCTAATGCTTGTGATCGGTGTTGTATCTTTTTTAACGCCTTTTGCCGAGAAATTTCAACACCAATCCATTGACCTAATAAACTTACGTAATCTAAGTGCTCCTGACTGAACGCCTGGGCTTTGGCACTAGATGCGGAAAAGTTGACGGTACCATAGCGTTTACCATCAACAATAATCGGCGCACCAATGTAGCTCTCTAGGCCAAAGTTTGCGTAGCAAGGGTGAGTGGCAATTTCGCTGATACCAGCGTGATGAAAAGACAGTGCGCTGTCAGCTTGTAAAGTGTGCCAGCAATAGGTGTTCGCCAGTTCAAAATCCGTACCTGCTAACAAAGAATTATCTGGAGTGATCACATGCCTTACTGTGTATATATCAGCTTGAATTTCACTGACGATTGCAATATCAAGCTCAAACACATCGAGGCCAAGTGTCAGCAGCGCCGTCACCTTTTCTTCAAATGTGGTGTCTTGGTTTGTGGTGATGAGGTGTAATCGTTTTAAAATACTCACAAATTTCACATTGGCAGTACAAGGCAGTTAATCACTTAACTTTAACCGCTCTTTGCTAACTTGCCAACATTAAATCGTTTGAATCTGTCGAGATAATTTCCGTTTTTCAAAGGATTATGAATAAAATAGTCGACGCGGGATTTTCACAATTTTTTAAGGCAAGTCTATGAAATACGTAGGTCTACTTTTTTTATTAATGACAACGGTCGTAAGTGCACAAACACTTCGTGTTGCTACCTTTAATGTCAGTATGGAAGCAACGAACTATCAACAAAAAGGGCAAGCACTGGACTCTCAAAAGCTCAGTAAACTGCTACAGAATGGTCAACATCAACAAATCAGAAATATTGCAGAAATCATTCAGCGTGTTCGCCCAGATGTGATTCTACTTAATGAATTTGATTACATCGCTGAACCAAATAAAGGTGTACGGGCATTTGTAAATAACTATCTAGCGCAACCTCAAGCGGATCAGCAGCCGATATCGTACCCTTACTTTTATATTGCGCCAGTCAATACTGGATTACCAACACCGTATGATTTAGATAATGACGGCAAGCAATCTAGTTATGGCGGTGATGCCCAAGGGTTTGGTTTATATGAGGGGCAATATGGGATGGTTGTACTGTCAAAGTACCCGATTAAAAAAGAGCAGGCCCGAACTCTGCAGACCTTTCTTTGGAAAGATATGCCAGACCATAAGGTCACAACAGACCCTGTGACGAAACAGCCTTGGTATAGTGAGCAAGAGTGGCAAAATTTGAGACTAAGCTCAAAATCTCACTGGGATCTGCCAATTGAAGTGAACGGTAAATTATTTCACCTGCTGGCGATGCATCCAACGCCTCCAGTTTTTGATGGTGAAGAGGATAGAAATGGCAACAGAAATCACGATGAGATCCGATTAATGGCCGATTATATCGACCCTAAACGTAGCCAGTACATTTATGATGATAATGGCGTTAAAGGTGGCCTTAAAAATGATACACGGTTTGTCATTGTCGGTGATTTAAATGCTGCCGATACAGGGGATAAACATAGACCTGGTGTGATAGAACAATTATTAGATAACCCTAAAGTATTCTCGGACTTAGCGCCAACGAGTAGAGGCGGAAGTGAACATAGCAAGGAAAGTGCGAGTCGCAGCTATACCGCACATTGGGGGGCACGCGTAGATTACGTACTACCATCCAAGTTCGGCTTTCGAGTACTTAGCAGCGGGGTTTTCTGGCCAAGCAAAGAAGATGAATTATTCCGTTTAGTGGAAAGTCGTCATGCCAGCTCCGATCATCGCCTAGTTTGGGTGGACGTGGAAGTTAAGTGAGCTCAGTGATTGGTCAACCGTGTCGCTTACTACAAATTTAAACAATGACTAACGGAACTAAACCGAAATAACCTCTAAGCTTGCGCTTAATGAATAGGAGAGTGTGATGAAAAGAATTCTATTAAGTGTTGGTTTAGCGGTTTGGTTATCTGGGTGTGCTCATCATGATGATGTGCGTCCATCGTCTGATGGTGTGCATAATATTATGTTATTTTCCGACAGCCGTGATGCGGGTAGTAAAGAAGCATTAAAGCAGGCTAGACACTATTGCAAACAAGCTGATATGGTCGCGTATGTTGTGAATCTAGATATCATTTATAACAGCGATACGCCTGAGAGTACTTATATCACGCAAAAAGGCGTAGCTAACGCCGTTGAGGCTGCCGGTATGGCGATGTGGATTTTTGGTCGAAATAGTGTCGATGATGCAGGGGCTGCAATGACCATAGGTGGAGGAATAGCCGATGGTGCGCTCGGTAAGCCTTATGATGTGCGATTAAATTTCAAATGTGGATGAATGATTAGTCAGCACGTCTAACGTCGCAACATGCTTCAATCTTCATCCTTTTTTGGATTGTTTTGAGGCGTGTTGTTTTTGGATGTTACTTTATCTTTGTCAAAAGGTGCCGTTTGCTCGTCTATTTTCTTTTTCATTTCAAATTTGGCGGAATACTTTAACAACGCAATATTGCTCCAAATCACCCCTAACACGCCAGCAATGATCAAGACCACTTGCCATGTTTCTAATTGATTGCCCATTCTAGCTCCTCAAAAAAGCCCTATTTTTTAAATTTGTCCTGAAATAGGTGAGCATTTTAGCGCGACTGTTGATATTATTCACCACCTAGTCATTTCGCGATAATTATGCTGCATATATTTACATTCTGAGGATAATAGCGCATTCATGGAACAAGTGTTAATTTGGCCTGCTCAGTATCCCATGCTGTTAAAGGGGTTAATCGAACAAAACGGTGCTTACATTCTAGATGCCATAGAGGCATGGCCGAATTGCCAACAAATGAAAGATGAGCAGGGCGTAACGACCACTGTTCTACCTCCTTTATTTTACCTCGCTTGGTTACGACCGCTAGAGCCGTTCGAAGCCTGTTATTTTCAGCATATTGATGACTATGACGATAAACAGCGTCAATACGTTAATAGCGTGATTCAACACATTGAGGAAAATGATACTGATCAGGATGAGCTAATAAAAACACTCATTCAGCGTCTTGGCCAGTACTCTAATATTCAAGCTCAGGTGCAAGAGCAAAGCTTATCGTTTGTAGAGTTGCTCAGTGACAAACATTATGAAAAAACGCTGATATGGCTACTGGAGAAAGGGCTTAAGTTTAGCGCGAAAGAAATTGTTTCTCTGTGGTGCAACAGCTCGGAGGCAACACATGCGGCACTATTGACTCATATTGATACTTGTCTGCTTGACCGAGCAGCCACGGCTAAACTAGCAACAGATAGTTTGCTGGATGGACAGCAGACTTTTGAGCTGCTTTGCACTATGTGTGACAAAGATGAAGTAACGGGTCTTTTGGAACAAGCGCTATTGTTCCAGCTAACCCAACAACAGGTGAAGCAATCAGCGATTATCACCTTAGTCACGCAGGGCGCGACAGGAACTGCGAGAGATAGCAGTGGGCGCTCAGCTATTATGTTAGCGGTTGAAAATGGCTTTGTGAGCGCGGTTGAAACCATGTTGCCGCACCATAAAGTAAATGAATTGGACGAATCGGGCAGGAACTTAATGCACTATGCGGCGGCATCGAACTCTGCAGCTATGATCGAAATGATTTTTGAACATGGTGATGACCCGACGCTTGCGGATATTCATGGCGACACCCCTTACCGTGTGGCTATGAAAAATCAGGCGCTTACTTCTAAGCAAACATTTGAGCAGCACGGTATTATCGAGCTTTCTAATGAGGCAAAGTATCAAAAAATAAAAACTGTCCATATTCTTTATGCCTTTGCTGCTATTTTGCTACCACTGCAGTTATTTTTATTCTTTACTGATGAGGTGGATGAAAAAACCATCGCAACACTTGTCACTACGGCAGCTTCTATCGCAATTTTTGTTTTTGCGAGGCGTAAACGCAGCAACCCTCTATACCCAAACAGCTCAACGCCTTGGTCACTGATCGGGGTAAATGCGTTAGCATGGCTTAGTATTGGTGTGCAGATATTGTTTTCAGTATTGGTGTTGATAGCCGTACTATCGTTGCAGTAGCTTACAGTGACGAACTAAGCTGACGGATTGATGCTAAAAAGCGCAGTTACTTCATTGAAGACTGCGCTTTTTTAATGGAGTTATGCGAGCGAGATTATGGCTCTTTATGCTCGTGCGCTGCCTTTTCGTCAGCAAGGTCTTCTTTTAACTTGCGGATCTTCAACCCTAACTCTTGGCCTCTGTGTCTTGCATAGTAAGTGCAACCAATAAACATGGACGTTGCAAAGCCAATCTCAAGCAGGACTAACAATAGCTCGTCTGGAGATGTCCACAACAGGGTAAAGCCGTGGATAAAATAAAACATTACGACAAAGTTTGCCCACGCATAAGTGTATGGCTTATCTTGTAAAATACCTTTAAGCGGGAGTAATAAAGGTAAAACGTACACCACGAAGACAAAGCCCAAGCTGTAACCTTCTCTTGGTGCAAGCACAAAGAGCCACAGTGGCATCAGGATCAAAAGACCAAAATACCCGACTAGCGCAAAGCGTTGAAAGCGTCTAGTGATGGGCTTTTTTGCAATTTCATTCATGTTAACTTTTCCGCGACGCGTAGCAGTCGACTCGCTGCTGCACGACAAATTTTGATTTCTGTTTGAGTGAGTGAAACATTGTTTTGGCTGCCCGCAACATGTGTTGCACCGTAAGGCGTTCCGCCCATTTCGGTCGCCAAAAGCTCTGGAACATCATAGGGGATACCTAACAACATCATGCCGTGGTGTAATAACGGTAAGGAGAGGTTGAGTAGGGTAGCCTCGTTGCCACCGTGCATACTGCTTGAAGACGAAAATACGCAGGCTGGTTTATCGATGAGCGTGCCTTTAAGCCACAAATCGCTGGTGGTTTCCCAAAACGCTTTCGCTTGGGCTGCCATCATGCCAAAGCGTGTTGGAGTACCGAACGCTAACCCGTCGCATGCTACTAAGTCTTGCTTTGTTACGATCACATCATGGTCTTGGCGCTTCTCAAATACGCGCACTATGGCTTCACCACCTTGTGACACTATGGTGTCTGCAAATTCGTGCGCCATATTCGCCACAGAGCCATGACTGGAGTGGTATAAAATAAGAATTTTACTCATTACAGGATATTAAGCACCGACTCTGGAGGCCTGCCAATCGCCGCCTTATCACCTTTAACAACGATAGGACGCTCAATCAGTTTAGGGTTTTCAAGCATGGCAGTGCGCAGTGTCGCTTCATCCGATTCTTTCGATAGTCCAAGCTCTTTGTAGAGCGTTTCTTTGCTACGTACAAGCTGATGAGCAGAACTAAATCCAAGTTTAGAAAGTAAATTAGCCAAAGTGTCACTATCGATTGGCGTCTTTAGGTATTCAATAACGGTAGGATTAACGCCATTGGACTCTAGTAAAGCTAGGGTTTCACGTGATTTTGAACAACGCGGGTTGTGATAGATTTCTACTGACATGATTTCGCTCTAATTCGTAATGTAAACGGATCATAGCTTAATGTAGAGATGACGAAAAGCGATGTGCAAGAAAATTGGCTTAAATACGTTTCTACTATTGCTGTAAGCAATCGCCAAGCATCACAGCTTAGCGATTTCTTTTTGCATATTACGGTATTGGCTAAGTAGCGCTTTTAATCTGGTACGCTTGATATCTTCGTTATCTTCGACATGATTGAGTGCACGCTGGACTTCATCCGCGGCTTTAGTAAATGCGCCATATTGTGCGTAAACCCCTGCTTTTGACTCATGATACGCAGCCTTGTTTTCTTGGGCTTCATAGGCTTGTGTGAGTAAATCACGGGCGAGAATATGATCCGGTTTCTCAAGCAAAAAGATCTTAAGCAATTGCTCGGCAACTTCATACTGTTTTGCTTTTATTGCGGCATTGGCATAGTTTAGCGTGATAACTTGGTTATTGGGTCTGAGTTGATGTTGAGCTTGAAGCATCTCAACCGCTTTGCCAGAATGCTCTGTCGCAATTAAATAATCGGTATACACATCAAGATAAAACAGGTTATTCGGATCTTTTTCTAACAACTCATCCAATAGTTTGCCAGCTTCCTCGTATTTTTTTTGATCGAGTAACGTAATTGCTAATCCGTATTGTAGCGGGCGCTTGTCGAGCTCTGCTGAGTGCTTTAGAGCGTTTCTGAAAAAGGCTTCACCAGCATCTTCTGAATAATAGTATCGTGCAAGCACACGGCTTTTAGCTAACGCGTAGGAAAGGCTTGAGGGATAATGCTTTTTCTCGAATTGTTGTGCCCTAAGCCTAACGTCCGACACTCGACTGTCAGGTAACGGGTGCGTAAGCAAAAATGCAGGGGGCTTATTTTTAAAACGAATTTGATCCGAGAGCTTAGTTAAAAACTCACTGGCCGCATAGGGGTCAAAGCCGGCTTTATGTAGTGTATTCATACCAAATCGGTCGGCTTCTTGCTCGGCTTTTCGGCTATGCGTTAGTTGGTTCAACGATGATTGCGTTTGGCTTGCGGATAAAATGGCGATACCCGCATCTGGGGCAACTACGGTTGCCAAAATACCAGTAATAAGCCCCGCTATGGTCAAGGCGCTGTTGTCTTTTGCGTTTTGTACGCGGCGTGCTAAATGACGTTGGGTAACGTGCGCAATTTCGTGGCCAATAACGGATGCTAATTGACTCTCATTATCGGATTGCGCAATGAGTCCCGTATGTACACCAACGTGGCCTCCATAAAAAGCGAAGGCATTAATATCTTTGTTATTTATCCAAAAAAAGGTAAATGGAAAGCGTACGTCATTAGCATTGGCGACGAGGCGATTGCCTAGGCTGGTTAAGTACTCTTCAAGTACCGGATCGCCAACCACTGGGGAGCGAGAGCGCAGCTGCATCATCATGACTTCGCCGATCGCTTGTTCTTTTTCAATAGGTAGTACTTGGAGAGCTGAAGTGCCTAAATCTGGTAGTTTCAGTTCTGTTTGTGCAATAGCGCTGCTTGATGCAGCGAGCGCAAATGTTAAAACGATTGAATTTAATAGGGGTTTTAACCGCATTTTAATCCCTTTTAAGGTCTTCTCCGAGCATGATCCTAGCTAAGTCGACTTCATCATTGCATGCTCGAGCATCTTTTTCACAAAGTTGGTAAAAATCTTTTATTGAGACCCCAGCAACACTAGTGATGTTCAATTCTTTTTGCAAAAACGTCACTGTCATATGCAGCACTTTGTGCGCATGAAGTATCAGAGCTTTGTCAGCTATATCACCGCGTTCAAAGTAAAACGCAATGAATTTATGGAGCTGGTTGATGCGCAGTAAGTTTTTCATCGTATGCGGATCCCATACTCGAAACTCCAAAAAACGATTGTCTTTAACATAGGCATCAATCTTGGTGCCTTTGGCTATTGGGTAAGCCCAAAGCTCAAAACCTCTGTCAGTAAATGCTTGATGTAACGCGATTTGAGGTTTATTGTCACAGTGAATTATGCCACTGTCATCTTCATAACCACCTAATAGTTCTATATTCCAATTTCGCTTATCTAGCAAACGCTTTACCGCATTGTCAAAGCCGTGATGGAGCAGACCTTCACATTCACTTACCGCTGAGGCGACAAGGTGATAAAAAGGCGGAAGTTCTCCCCAATTAATTTGCTTTTTGTACCAATTTATTTCTTTTAGTGTTGGATTGGCTGGCAATCGGGCCTTATTATTAACGCCTGGCATTAAGATTCCCAAGAAGTAGAGTATGCTATTAAGAATAAACCATCAACGCCTTGAGGGCTACCGCATTGAGTGATTTGTGTGGAGACAAGACGACAAAATTTGTACATGATCTACGAGAATTTACCTGTCCTGCATTATTTGTTCAGTTTAAGTGGCGGTTAAAGCGCCATGACTATACTCTAGGCAAACTAAAATTGCTGATGAGTCAGGATCAGAGCTTGTTAGATATCAAAAAGTATTTGGATGGTAACTCGGTGAGTTACCAAATTATTGAAATTGAAAGCGGTGAAGTGTGTTTGGAGATCATGGATGTTTGAGTTAGTAAAAGCGTGGTATATCAAAAAGTTTTCAGATCCACATTCCGTTACTCTATTGCTTATGCTAGTTGCTACGGTTGCTTTGCTGTACTTTTTTGGCAGTTATGTCATGCCGGTACTGGTCGCAATTGTGATCGCCTATTTACTAGAGTGGCCAGTGAATAAGCTCACCCGAGTGACTGGCAGTAGGATGTTATCAGCAGTAGTCGTAATGGCGGTATTTGTGGGCGTCGCTTTGGGGCTGGTATTTGGTATCGTTCCTGTTCTGTGGCAACAGTTAAGTAACTTGCTCCAAGAAAGTCCAACCATGGTAGAAGAGGGTAAGGACTTCCTTTTACATTTACCTGAATACTACCCGACGCTGATCTCTACAACTCAGGTACAGGCAATTGTGAGCTCTGTGGAAAGTAAATTGCTAGAGCTTGGCGAAGTTATTGTCTCAGCCTCGTTAACCTCATTAAAAGACGTTGTCGCATGGATGATTTATTTGGTCTTAGTGCCACTGCTTGCTTTTTTCATGTTGAAAGACAAGTCAGAACTTACATCTGGAGTGTCAAAAATTATACCTAAGGACAGAAAGCTTATTTCACAAGTGTGGCATGAGATGGACCAACAAATCATGAATTATATTCGTGGTAAAGTTTTTGAGATTGTCATCGTTGGTGTAGTGAGCTTTGTGACCTTTTCTATTTTGGATTTACGCTATGCCGCATTACTGGGGACATTGGTTGGACTTTCTGTACTTATCCCATTTATTGGTGCTGCACTCGTTACCTTACCCGTTGCCGCAGTAGCTTTGTTTCAATTTGGTCTAGCGCCAGAATTTTGGACCATTCTCATCGCGTACGGCATTATTCAAGCATTAGATGGTAATGTTTTAGTGCCGTTATTGTTTTCAGAAGCTGTGGATCTTAACCCTGTTTATATTATTGTTGCAGTATTATTTTTTGGTGGTTTATGGGGGTTTTGGGGGGTATTCTTTGCTATTCCACTTGCATCTCTGGTCAAGGCGCTGATCAATGCATGGTCGAGTAAGAGTGAAGAACTATTGGTGAAATAGTGAAGTTTTTTTGATGTTAGTCGGCTCATGAGCCGACTATAAATAAGTAGTTATTGTGTGACTCTACCCGTGCTTTCACGAACCACCATGCTCGGTGTGAACACATGTGAGACTTCTTTATCATTTTTTCGATGTCCACGTGTTTTAGAAAACAATAGACGCGCAGCATGTTCAGAAATAATGTTGTTAGCCTGATGTGCAGTCGTAAGCTTTGGCCAAGTTTGACGGGAGAATGGAGAGTCCTCAAAGCCACTGATAGACAATTGACCCGGGATCTCTATATTCATCAGCCGCGCAGCAAATAAAGCTCCAGCGGCTACCTCATCGTTACCACCTAAAATCGCAGTGATTTGGTTTGGATTACCATCGGCCAGCAGCGCTTTAGCGCCTTTTACTCCAGATTCAAATGAGTACGTGCCGTGATAGAGCAGTGTATCGTCTTGTTTTATATCGTGTGCTTTCAGCGCATCGCGATATCCAGCTAGTCGCTCTGCAGTTGATTTATGCTCTTCATCGCCAAGTACAAACGCAATTCTGTTATGTCCAAGTTGGATCAGGTGCTCGGTAATTTCATAGGCTGCAGCGTAGTCGTCAACAAAGATACAGTTATTTGCGCTGTTTTCCGCTTCTTGCGCTCGGCCTGAAAGTAGACGCACGTAATGAATGCCCAGCTCATCTAGCATATCAATAATGGTTTGTTGCTCGGATAGAGGAGGAGTCAAAACCAAACCTGCAAGACGTGAGCGTTTGATCATAGTGACGAATTCTTCGGCCATATTTTCCGAATTGGATTCACAGGGGTGGATGACGAGTTCATACCCTTCATCCCTACAGCGAGATAACACCCCATTTTGCATATCAATGACATAATACGCATTGGGATTGTCGTAGACCAAGCCAATTGCAAATGAAGAAGTACCAGCTAAGTTTCTCGCAGCAATATTAGGCTGATAATTAAGCTCTTTTACAGCCTGCATTACTTGATCGTAGGTTTTTTTTCTAACCGAAGGTTCTTTATTGATTACCCGCGATACGGTTTTCATAGATACGCCAGCTAGCTTGGCAACATCATTAATAGTGACTTTCATGTAATTGTTCTTCTATTTACAGGTCTGTATCGAT
Source organism: Pseudoalteromonas sp. Of11M-6 (assembly GCF_022347905.1). Lineage (NCBI taxonomy): Bacteria > Pseudomonadati > Pseudomonadota > Gammaproteobacteria > Alteromonadales > Pseudoalteromonadaceae > Pseudoalteromonas > Pseudoalteromonas sp. Of11M-6. The sequence goes on from NZ_JAKRFW010000011.1 coordinate 107,672, forward strand.
CATTATTAAGCACAGAGGAATAGTAGCGCTTTATGTATGCAGAAGCTAGCGCCCAATTTCTGAGATATTTAGCCGCTCAGGTGACTATTGGCTTAATAACAGGATCATCTGTTTTTCTTAGTCTATCTAATAAGTACAGAATTTAGCACTACAATTCGCAGAAATAAATGAATGATACCGGTGTCAAAAATTTTATTTTAGGTTATTATTCGCAATGTAAAATTGAAAAGAAGCGATTTGACAGCGTTGTCATTTTGGCATAATGTGCTTGTTTAATAATGTTTCTTTGTTGTTACTACCTGAAAAGTAAGGTAACTAACAATCACTTACGTCTTAGGGGAATATGTAATGGGTGGTCGTGTAGATTTGGATAGTTGGCAAAAGCTCAGTAGTTCTGCGCAGCGAGTAGAGCAGCAGCATTTAAAAACGATGTTTGCAAACGATGCACAAAGATTTGAAAAGTTCTCTCGTCAAATCCCAGGTGTGTTGTTCGACTTTTCCAAGCAACGCATTGACGACCAAACATTCTCTGAAATGATGCAGCTCGCAAAAGAGAGCGATATCGCGCTTTGGCGAGAAAAGATGTTTTCTGGTGAAAAAATAAATATCACCGAAGACCGAGCGGTTTTACATACGGCGCTGCGTAACCGAGCAAATACACCTATTTATGTGGATGGTGTAAATGTTACTGAACAAGTCAATGCAGAATTAGAAAAACTACAAGCATTTAGTAACCGAGTTCGTTCAGGTGAGTGGCAAGGGTATACAGGCAAAGCTGTAAAAGATGTGGTTGCGATTGGCGTTGGTGGTTCTAACTTAGGTCCGCAAATGGTGACTGATGCGCTAGCCGCGTATGCAGATGACACGCTAAACGTGCATTATGTTTCGAATGTTGACGGTGTACAGATTGCTTCAGTACTAAAAGGTTTGGATGCAGAAACCACCTTGTTTGTTGTGTCATCAAAAACGTTCACGACCTCTGAAACCATGACCAATGCAAAGACTGCCGTTGAGTGGTTTTTGAATGCTGCAAGTGATAGAGCGGCAATCGCCAAGCATTTTGTTGCGGTGAGCACCAATCTTGAGAAGACCAGAGCGTTTGGTATTAGCGATGACAACGTATTTACGATGTGGGACTGGGTTGGCGGTCGTTTCTCGCTTTGGAGCGCGATAGGATTGCCAATCGCACTTTATTTAGGCTTCGATAAGTTTGTCGAAGTGCTTGAAGGTGCGTTTGAAATTGACGAGCACTTTAAAACGGCAAACAACGAAGACAATATTCCACTGTTGATGGCGTTACTCAGCGTTTGGAATACCAGTTTCTTAGGGTATCAAGCACAAGCGATTTTGCCTTATGATCAGGCGCTTCATATGCTGCCTGCGTATTTACAACAAGGTGAAATGGAAAGTAACGGTAAGCATGTTACTTTTGCAGGAGAACAGGTAAACTATACGACTGTGCCAATTATTTGGGGCATGACAGGGATAAATGGCCAACACGCTTTTTATCAGTGTTTACACCAAGGTAATGTGATTGTACCGGCTGATTTTATCGCTTCAATTGAACCGCAAAACAAAGTAGGCCAGCATCACGATATTTTACTGTCTAACTTCTTTGCGCAAACGGAAGCGATGATGGCGGGTGTAGATGCACAGCAGGTTCGTGAAGATTTAACGGCTAAAGGTAAGTCGGATGCGGAAATCGACAAGTTGATCCCGCATAAAATACACCAAGGTAACCGTCCAACCTCTTCATTTATCTTAGATAAGGTAGATGCAAAAGCTGTGGGCCGACTAATTGCCTTGTATGAACACAAAATTTTCTGCCAAGGCATTATTTTGGATGTGTGTTCATTTGACCAGTGGGGTGTTGAGCTTGGTAAAGGGCTTGCTTCAAATATTGAAGCCGAGCTAACGCAAGAAGGCGTTACTAACCCGCATGATAGCTCAACGGCGGGTCTAATCGCTTATTACAAGCAAAAGAGAACAAATTAATACTTCGAGTGGAACTGGAAGTAAACAAAATACCTTTGAACGGGTAGCGCTGGAGTGCTTAGAACCTGTATTTTTGTGAGAGGAAATACAGGTTTCTAAGACTCATTTATACCAACTTACTTAATCCCTCAAATTGAGCAGGTATTAAGTCGAATTGATATTACTAGTGCATTGCAATCGAAATCATCACCCGTTACACAATGAGTTTGGTAGGCTTTGGAGTGGCTCCAAATCGAATAAACACTGCGTGCTTGTAGTGCACGCCTAACCTAATGAGAGTGAATTATGCTTAATCCTTTTGACATCGTAATTTTTGGTGGGGGAGGCGATTTAGCACTTCGCAAACTCCTACCTGCCTTGTATCGTGCATATCAAGAAGGTAACTTACCTGAAGGCACTCGCATCTTACCGACCGTTCGTGAACAAAACAAACAACAAGAATTTATCGAAACGGCACATATCGCATTACAAACTCACCTTGGCAAAGGCGAATACAACAAGAAAGATTGGTCCGCATTTGAACAGTTTTTAGTACCTGTGATAGTCAATGTTACTGAAGAAGACCAACACTGGGATAAGCTGAAGAATATTTTAGCTGATGGGGAAGATAAGTCTCGTGTCTTCTACTTGTCACTTCCTCCAGCGGTTTATGGTCGTTGTTGTGAGTTATTATCAATCAAAGGGCTAATCACAGAGCAATCACGTGTAGTTGTTGAAAAGCCTATTGGTTACTGCGGTAAATCTGCAGAAGAAATTAATGCCAAAATCGGTGAGTTCTTCTCGGAAGAGCAAGTATTCCGTATCGATCATTACTTAGGTAAAGAAACGGTTCAAAACCTGATGGCGCTTAGGTTCTCAAACGCACTGTTCGAGAATTTATGGGATGCTAAAGCCATAGATAATATTCAGATCAGTATCTCTGAAACGGTAGGTCTTGAAAGCCGAGCTGGCTTCTACGACAAAGCGGGCGCGCTTCGTGATATGGTGCAAAATCACTTATTGCAACTACTTTGCTTGGTTGCGATGGAGTCACCACATAAACTTAATGCCAACAGTATTCGCACTGAAAAGCTTAAAGTATTAGAAGCGCTTAGACCGCTAATTGACTCAGATGTAGATAATAATGTTGTGCGTGGTCAATATGTACCAGGCGACCTTGAAGGTAAGCTGGTACCTGGTTACCTAGAAGAGCTGGGCGAAGGGTCGAGTAAAACAGAAACATTTGTTGCTATTCGTGCTCACATTGATAACTGGCGTTGGTCTGGTGTGCCTTTCTATTTAAGAACAGGCAAGCGTATGAAAAAGCGTTGTGCTGAAATTGTGGTTGAGTACAAGCCTGTTTCTCACAACGTCTATGGTGATGCGGCGGGTCCAATTCAGCCAAACCGCTTGGTGATAAGATTACAGCCTGAAGAAAGTATTCAATTAACGCTAATGTCTAAGCGTCTAGATAACCTTGAAATGCAACTAGAGCCAGTGACGCTAAATATCTCATTGAGTGAAAAGTATAACAATGGCTATCATTCAGATGCATATAAGCGCTTAATGCTAGACGCAGCTGCAAATAACCCTGCTTTATTTATTCACCGTGACGAAGTACGCCAAGCGTGGCAGTGGGTTGATCCAATCATTGAGCGTTGGCAGAGTAAAGGGACTCCGTCACTTTATCGTGCTGGCTCTTGGGGTCCTGAAGATGCCGATGAACTGCTTGAAGAAAACAAACATGTTTGGTTCAATGCGGGAGAGCAAGCGTAATGGCACAGTTAACAGAAAGAAACTTCAACTCGAAAGACGAAATGACAGCAGCGCTTGCAGAGCTACTTCAAACTGGGCTCAGTCAAGGTATTGAGCAAGACGGTGAAGCGGTGTTGCTAGTGTCTGGCGGTTCATCACCGGCTCCAGCGTATCGTTACCTTTCAGGTGTTGAGCTAGGCTGGGACAAAATTACGGTTGCTATGGTTGATGAACGTTGGGTCGAACCGGATCACGAAAAGTCTAACGAAGCATTTATTAAGTCGACATTGCTGAAAGACAAAGCGGCAAATGCTCGATTTGTGACAATGAAGAATGCGGCAGAGTCAGCAGAAGAGGGCGCTGATCTATGTGAGTCTGCTTATGCGGCGTTGAAAAAGCCGTTTGATGTCACTATTTTAGGAATGGGGCCGGATGGTCATACCGCCAGTTTATTCCCAAGTGCAAATGGCCTAGAACACGCATTAACGACCACAAACACCGTGTGCGCAATTAATGCTCATCAAAGCGAAGTGACAGGTGAGATCACCGAGCGCATGAGTTTGTCTTTGGCAGGAATAGCTAATTCTAAGGCGGCTGTTTTATTGATCTCTGGTGATGAAAAAAAAGCGGTGTATGAAGCAGCAAAACAACCCGGCTCAGAGTATGAAGTACCACTGCGTGCAGTATTAAATCATCCTGATATTAATTTGACCGTATTCTGGTGCCCGTAACCCGAGTGCATCTACTAAAAATAGTAAAATGCAAGGCTGGCGTGATAGCTGGCCTTACCTTGATTACTTGAGTCAATTGATTGAATATCTCTAGACATTCAGCTCGAAGCGACAACACTTCTTACTTCTTACTTCTTACTTCTTACTTCTTACTTCTTACTTCTTACTTCTTACTTCTTACTTCTTACTTCTTACTTCTTACTTCTTACTTCTTACAATAAGTCCCGTAATAGGGTATTCAAATTTGTGCAAAAGATAGTGATAGCTAACTCGCTAATCTTAGATTTTATAAGCCTTTGTCATAAAAAATTCTCTTAAAAGAACTAGACAGTACTTACAGATAAATCTATAATGACAGCGTTGTCATTGATATTGATTCTCATCTTTAGCTTCTGCCCAAGCTTGATGAGGGAATTGAATACACATCCCCTTGTGTGTATTCAGATAATTAAAATGTCCCTTTATTAAGACAATTCCATCTTAAAACCCTACAGCAGCAAAATTTTTTGTGCTATTCTCCAATCGTTTTTGTAACAAACCATATCTTGGTCATATTTAAATTTATATTTATCAATAAGATATATATCTATATGAATATTTTTTGAATAACAGGCCAAAAAAATTGTAGCGAATATGTAATTTAGGGTGTATGGTTTGTTATTAGATGACAGCGTTGTCATCATCACTGGGCAGAAGTGATTTAAAAAACCAACAAAATGATTCAAGGGGAATCCTGTGTTAGCTAATAATTTCAAAAAAAGCTTACTTGCAGTTAACGTCAGCATCGCACTAGGTGCGGGCTTTTCAGGCGTTGTAGTTGCAGAAGAAAGTCAAAATCAAGTACAAGAAAACGTAGAAGTCATTGAAGTTCGTGGTATTCGCGCTTCAAATAAAGAAAACCTCAATGGTAAGCGTTTCGCAAATGCTGTCGTTGATGTTGTGACTGCTGAAGACGTTGGTAAATTCCCTGATGGTGACGTAGGTGAGTCACTAGCTCGAATTTCAGGGGTGAGTGTATCCCGCCAATTCGGTCAGGGCCAGCAAGTATCAATTCGTGGTGCGTCAGCACAATTGACACGCACTTTGCTCGATGGGCATTCTGTTGCTTCCACTAGTTGGTTTGACCAACAAGCGGTCGATCGCAGTTTCAACTATTCACTTTTACCTTCTGAGTTGGTTGGCGGTTTAGAGGTTTATAAGTCTTCTCAAGCGAATTTAGTGGAAGGTGGTATCGGTGGTACAGTAATTGTTAAGACACGTAAACCATTGGATTTGGATGCTAACACAGTATTTGCAAGCGTAAAGGCTGACTACGGTACGGTTTCTGAGGAAACGGATCCTGAATTTTCGGGACTTTACAGCTGGAAAAACGAAGATGAAAACTTCGGTATTCTTGTTTCTGGCGCACTTGCTGAAATTCAATATCAGCGAAATGGTATTGAATCATCGGGAGGTTGGTCTGGTGGTATGGCTCCCACTGTATTCCAGCAAGAAAGAGATCGCACGGCTATTAATGTAGCAATGCAATATAGACCGACAGACTCTTTATTATTTGGCCTAAATGTAACGAGTTTAGAATTAGGCGCCAATAATGCTAACTCACAAATAATCATCTTCCCTGGTGATGGTTCTTGCACAAAAACGAATGCTTCTGGTAACTGCACGTTCCGAGATATTGATGGAACTGCTACAGCGTTTTATCAATCTTGGGTTCGTAAAGCGAGTATGAAGTCAGATACTATTGACCTTGATTGGCAGTACGAGGCTGAGAACTTCACATTTAAAGGCCGTGTCGGTAATACTAGTGCAGATAGTGATGTAACAACAGCAAATTACGGTGAGTGGACGGTCAATGATAGTAGCGAATTAAATGGCACAGTTGACATGACCGGTGACATTACGCGATATAATCTGGCAAAACAGTCATTTGATTCAGGTATTTTACCGGGTGTGATCGGTCCACAGACTTGGGCTCCTGAATACAATCCAGACTCAGATGAAGAAACTTATCTAAATCTTGATTTTGACTTTCCAGTTGACTTCGGGTTAATTTCTGCGATAAAAACGGGTTTCCGTTACGCTGACCACAAAGTAGTACAGGATGGTAACGGTGCTAATGTTAATGTTGCACTTCGCCCTATGAGAAATGCATCTGAGTATTATCCTAGCACTATATCTGCTGGTGGTGGATTTATTATCCCGGAACCAAATATGGACCTTATGATTGCTGACTCCTTGGCAATGACAGAGGGCTATACACAAAGACCTCAAGCATATGGTACTGTTGAAGAAGAAAATATGGCCCTATATGCAATGGCTGAATTCAGCGGTGAGGGTGTCCGTGGTAATGTAGGCATACGCTATATTTCAACAGATATTGAGTCTGACTATTACGATTTAAGTGATACAGGTGAATATGATACTACTTTATCTACAGACAAAGCCGATTACAGTGAGTTTCTACCAAGCTTAAACTTGGTGATTGATGTTGCTGACGACATTATTCTTCGTACTTCAGCTGCTCAAGTTATTTCACGTCCTAACTATGCTGATCTGTTTGCAACACGAAGCTTGGCTGGCTATACAGATAACCGCCCATTAAATGAAGTCCTTCAGACGGGTAACGTAGGCCTAAGTCCATTCAAAGCATTCCAAGCTGACATAGGGCTTGAGTGGTACTTCAGTGCTGATGGTATGGTTAGCTTGACGTATTACACGAAAGATGTGAGTTCATTTATTTCGACACAGCAACAGGTTAACCAACAAATTGGTATTGATATTCCAGTTTATACAAATAATCCTGATGCAGGAGAGCCACCGTGTGGTGCTGGTATCACAGATTGTTGGACTGTTAGTTCATCTACAAACGGTAGTGGTGGTTCGATAGAAGGTATTGAGTTCCAAATTCAAGACGCTTTTGAAAATGGCTTTGGTTATTCATTCAACTACACTTATGCGGATGCTGAAGCTCCTGCAGAAAATTACCCTGACAGAGTTGGTATTTTCTCTGATTCGTCAAAGAATACCTATAATTTAGTTGCTTTCTATGAGCAAGATAACTTCTCTGCTCGTCTAGCATATAACTGGCGCTCTGAGTTCATCATTCGTGAGGCTCCAGGATGGTATGGTAACCGTGAACATAAAGCATATGGACAGCTTGATTTCAGTGCTACGTACTCGGCTACAGATTATCTAGATGTTACTTTTGAAGCCATCAATTTGACTGAAGAAGATAGCGTTCAACTAGGTAACAATAATCCATCAACGACGTTGCCAAACCCTGACCTTCTTAATAACTTCCCTGTTTGGAGTTTTGAAGGTGAAGCACGCTATAAAGTTGGTGTAGCGGTACGTTTCTAAATAACTCAATGTCCTATCCTAAATGTGTAAACGTATTTTAGGACGGGACACGAAGATCAGAAAAAGCTCAACAATTCGTTGAGCTTTTTTATTGGAAAAGGATTAGCAATTAACTCATGAGAGGAGGGGTTAGTAATAAAACTTACTTATAATTCGGCCTATCAACCAATAACTTCTAATTGATCAAGAAAGAAGGTTACTATTTATACTCTATAAGAGAGTTTAGCTTTACTGACATTGTTTCTAATATTTAGATAGGTGTTAACATCGATTTGCATTATGTTGAGAATATAAACTGATTTAGCGTACGCTCGCAAACGAAGAAATTGAGAGCCTTCCTATTTTTGGATCTTGATTACATCCTGACGCACAATTGATATTGGCACTATGTAATATGTTCCCTTGGTAGATAACTAGCCTATTAAACTTTGGTTCTATTTTCAGTACACGCTCAAACACACTTGTTGTTTCATTTAGGTAACCAGAGTGCTCATGTGGACTTTCAGCTGCTTTTATTAACATCTCTGATAATACTCCTTTATCTTTTTCCCTAAACTCTACAAGGTTTTCAGGTATAAAACGATAGATACTTGTACCTCCCAAGTTGGTTGTGGATAGGTAGTGTACAAAAGCAAAGTCTCTGTCATCAAATGAATCAATATGCGGAACTTTTTGGTCTAAAATAAGCGCATCAGGCTGGCAAGTGATGAGTGACAATAAGCATTTATGAAAAGTAACTGATTGATACTCAGTCCTAGAAATGCGCGGAAGCATGTAATCCTTAAAAAATGATGCTAGTAGCCTCATATACGGTTCAGGCATATGGTCTCTTTTTCCCGGGTAGAAGGAATTATCAGAAAACATGGGGTGGTAGTAGGCTACCTTATGCGCAAAATTTAACACGCTCGCAGTATCCAATAAGAAGTCATCAACGACATAGACACTGATATCTGTATTAGGGACGATTAACACGCTAATTTTTAAGGAAGGGTTGAGCTTGAGGTTTTGCATTGTTTTTTACTGTTAAACTATACATAGACTACTATTAAGCAAATGTACGTAATTATGACAGCGCTATCAACTTTTTGATGCGAAATAAGCTAAGTTCTTCATTGAAGTTTTTATCTAAACTACCTTAAAAAATATTTAACTTCCAATTTGCCCGGAAAACCGCTAGCCTTAGGGGCAATAAATAAAGTAACAAATACGTAAAATAATGGAGCAGTATTATGGCGGAACAACAAGTGCAGCCTTTACACAACGAAAAGCACGCTAACATCAAAGTGAAAAATGGCGTGAACGTTGATTTCCTTAAAACTCAGCACTTAATGCCTGTGGTAGCGCATGAGTTTGCGCGTGTAGCGACAGAATTTCCTATGGCGTTTGTTAAAAACACTGAAACAGGTCAATTTCAAGCGGTTGCTATGTTTGGTCTTCAGCCTGGTGAAAACCTATTTGTTGACGGTGATAAGTGGACTGGTAGCTTTGTGCCAATGGCCGCTGCACGTTACCCGTTTGGTTTGGTTAAGCACCCAGAGCAAGATCAGTTTGGTATTGTTATTGATGAAGCAAGCCCGCTAGTTGGTGAAGAAGAAGGCAATGCGCTTTTCGAAGACGGTAAAGAAACTGAATACCTAGGTCGTCGTAAAGAAGCGTTAGTAAGCTATGTTGAGTTTGCTCGCGTAACTGAAGCGTTTACTCAGTATCTTGCTGACAAAGAGCTTCTAGTTCAACAAACGCTAACGGTAGAAATCCATGGTGAGAAAAAAGACATCAACGGTATTTACCTTGTGGATGAGCGTAAGTTAAACGAATTAGGTGACGAAGATTTCCTAGAGCTACGTAAACGTGGCTATTTAGCACCGATCTTCGCATTCTTAACTTCTACACATCAAGTAGCGCGCCTTGCTCGCATGAAGGCACAGCGCGAAGCGAGCTAATCGCTTTTAGATATAGAACGATTCGATAGAAGCGCTTCCAGAGGAAGCGCTTTTTTTGTGCATGCTATTTTATAAGTGCTACACCAATTTGCTCCTTCAAATTGAGCAAGTATTAAGACAAATTAGTATTACTTAGCGTTTGGAATAGGACAGTATGATCCGCCACGAGGGATCCAGACCGAGCGTGTTTCTCAACGACAGTTATAAGCTACTCGGCGTTCTTCTTGTTGAGTTGAAAGGAGTATTTTAACGCGAAAGCTTGCATCGTTCTAAAATTCACCTCATGCTGAAGTTTAACAACGAACCAAGGTATAAAAATGAAAAAAATCTCTTTGCTAGTAGCGTTATTAGCCTTGTCGGCGACAGCTGCTGTCGCTGACGAGAAAGCGCCCCCATTTGCGATCGCTATTCATGGGGGAGCTGGTACGATTGAGCGCAGTAACTTCACACCAGAAAAAGAAAAACAATACAAAGCTAAATTAAAAGAAGCCGTTGAAGCGGGCTATAAGGTACTAGAACAAGGTGGAGAAAGCCTTGATGCGGTAACGACAGCCATTAACATTCTTGAAGACTCGCCTTTTTTTAATGCTGGTAAGGGGGCCGTGTACACTTATGATGAAGGGCATGAGCTAGATGCGTCAATCATGGATGGTCGTAATCGCCAAGCGGGCGCTGTGGCGGGGGTGAAGCACATTAAAAACCCAATCGATCTGGCAAAAGAAGTGATGCAGCACTCAGTACATGTCATGCTAAGTGGTGAAGGTGCGGAAGACTTTGCTAAGAAACGCGGTTTTACGTTAGTGGAAAACAGCTATTTTGACACCGATGCTCGCTATCAATCACTCTTAAAGGCGAAAAAGCGATTGCAGATGAAAGAGGCGGCGACCAAAGACTATCAGGCGGCACACCAACAATTAGAGAGCCAATATAAGATGGGAACTGTGGGGGCTGTCGCACTCGATAAGCAGGGGAATTTAGCGGCCGGAACGTCAACTGGTGGGATGACGGCGAAACGCTTCGGACGGATAGGTGACTCACCGGTGATTGGTGCGGGCACATTTGCGGATAACCGCTCTTGTGCTGTTTCAGCAACGGGACATGGCGAGTATTTTATTCGATATAATGTCGCAGCTGATATTTGTGCTCGTGTCGCTTATCAAAACAAGTCGATTGAAAAAGCGGGGAAAGAAGTGATTTTTGATACGCTTTATCCAATTGGTGGCACGGGAGGGGTGATCATAGTTGACCCTAAAGGAAATATTAGCATGCCATTTAATACCGCGGGAATGTATCGTGCGAGCAAGTCGTCAACAACACCTACCTATGTTGGTATTTATAGCGAGTAAAACAATATTTCGTTGAGACTAAGCAAGTTCTTCAAACGCCAGCTATTATTATCATGATAGCTGGCGTTTTTAATGGAGATGAGCAATGCAATCAATAAAAGTCGCAGACTACTTAAATCATCGCCCCGTAACATTCAAACAGGACATGCGCGTAGAATCAGCGGTAGAGAAGCTGCTACAAAGCGGCCAGTCGGGCGGGCCGGTTATAGATGAAGCAAGGCGGGTTATTGGGTTTTTATCTGAGCAAGATTGTCTTAAAAAAATGTTAGAGGCGACCTATCAAAATGAGTCTCATAGCGTGGTGTCCGATGTGATGACAAAAGAGCCTCTGTGTGTAAAACGCGAAGACAGCATAGTGCAAATGGCAGATTTGATGATTTGCAATAAGCCCAAAGTGTACCCGGTAGTTGACGATGAAGGGCGCTTACTTGGGGTTATCAGTCGTGCAAACGTGTTATTAGCGTTGGATAAGCATTTACATGATGCTTATGTCTCTGGTCACCGCTACGTATAAAGCGATGAAATTTACGAGCTGTTAAGTTAACCCATGAGGTGTTGCCTTGAGAATAACAGCAAAAATCTCAATTCCTAACCAAATTTAGTTGGGTTCGTCTAATCTGATTTGATAAACTACACGGCGTTTTATGTAATCACAAGGTGTCGTGTAGTGCAGGTTGACTCGCTGTTCAAAGAGCTAAATTCATGTCTTAAAAAGGATCACTTCATCCTCAAAAAGCGCCTCCATGGTGCGAAAAAAATTACCGATCAAGAAAAGCAAAAGCAGGTAGTCGCAAAAGTAGCGGCTGCGATTGCAAAAAGCCAAGAATTAAAGGTAACAAGAAGTGCCAATATTCCAGCAGTAGAGTATCCTGAGCAACTACCCGTCAGCCAGAAAAAAGACGACATCAAAGCAGCCATTGCGAATAACCAAGTGGTTATCGTTGCCGGCGAAACGGGCTCAGGGAAGACCACGCAGCTGCCTAAGATTTGCTTAGAGCTTGGTCGAGGCGTGGATGGCTATATTGGTCATACACAGCCAAGAAGACTAGCGGCAAGAAGCGTGTCTACTCGTATCGCAGAGGAAATTGGCTGCGAGATGGGGCAAGAAGTTGGATTTAAAATTCGCTTCTCAGATCAAGTCTCTGACAATACATACGTAAAACTGATGACCGACGGTATTTTGCTCTCAGAGATTCAACAAGACAGATTCCTCAACCAGTACGACACAATCATCATTGATGAAGCACACGAGCGTAGCCTGAATATTGATTTTATTCTGGGTTATTTAAAGCAGTTGTTGCCGAAGCGTCCAGATCTTAAAGTGATTATCACCTCAGCAACCATTGATCCTGAGCGTTTTTCCAAACATTTTAGTGACGCACCTATTATTGAGGTGTCAGGACGAACTTATCCAGTAGAAGTGAGATATCGTCCAGTTGAAGATGTAGACTCAGAAAATGGCGAAGCAGAAAATGATCAGTTGCAGGGCATTTTTGATGCGGTTGATGAGCTTTGTGCCGAAGGACCTGGGGATATTTTGGTATTTATGAACGGTGAGCGTGAAATTCGTGACACCGCTGACGCGCTGGCAAAACGCAATTTAAAAGGCGTTGAGATTTTACCTTTGTATGCGCGCCTGTCTAATGCCGAACAAAATCGCATTTTTGCGCCCCATAGCCAACGGCGCATCGTATTGTCTACAAACGTTGCCGAAACGTCATTGACAGTACCAGGTATTCGCTATGTTATCGACCCGGGTACTGCGAGAATAAGCCGCTACAGTTATCGAACCAAAGTACAACGCTTACCGATTGAAGCGGTATCACAAGCCAGTGCAAACCAGCGTAAAGGTCGATGTGGCCGTGTGGCATCCGGTATTTGTATTCGTTTATATTCTGAAGACGACTTTTTAGGGCGCCCAGAGTTTACCGATCCTGAAATCCTAAGAACCAATTTAGCTTCGGTTATTTTGCAAATGCTCGCACTTGGACTTGGTGATATAAGTCAATTCCCATTTGTACAAGCGCCTGATAGCCGTAATATCAAAGATGGTATGTCGTTACTTGAAGAGCTGGAGGCGATAGTTCCTGCACAGCGCAGAGAAAAAGCCAAGCTCACAGAATCAGGTCGTAAACTAAGTCGCTTACCCATAGACCCAAGGCTTGCCAAGATGGTGATGTCAGGGGCACAAAACAACGCGCTTTGGGAAGCGATAGTGATCACCGCGGCACTGTCTATTCAAGACCCAAGAGAGCGTCCTCAAGATAAACGTGCAGCAGCTGACGAAAAACACAATCGCTTTGAGTGCGAACACTCTGATTTTGTTGCATATCTAAATCTATGGAATTACATCGAAGCGCAGCAGCAAGCACTGACGCGTAACCAGTTTCGAAAGCAATGCCAAAAAGACTTTTTGGCCTACATGCGCGTACGTGAATGGCAAGATATTGTTTACCAGCTGACTACGGTGTGTGAGGAGCTCGGCTTTAAAATAAATAGCAGTCCTGCAAGCGATGAAGCTGTCCATCAATCATTGCTAAGCGGTATGCTTAGCCATATTGGTGTGAAAGACGAAAAGCAAAAACAAGTGTTTAAAGGCGCACGTAACAGCCAATTTCATATTTTCCCCGGTTCAACACTATTTAAGAAAAGCCCTAAGTGGTTGATGTCTGCTGAGCTTGTGGAAACCAGTAAACTTTATGCTCGGGTTAATGCCAAAATCGATGTAAATTGGATTGCGCCGCTCGCTAAGCATTTAGTTAATAGCAGCTATAGCGAACCGCATTGGGAGAAAAAGGCTGGAGCGGTTGTCGCATTTGAACAGCAAACCTTATACGGCTTGATCATCGTTGGCCGCAAGCGCACGGTGTATAGCGATATTGATCCTGTGGTTAGCCGAGAGATATTTATTCGCGAAGCGCTGGCAAACGGTCAACTTGGCCAAAGCGAAGGCTTTTTAAGCGCAAACCAAAAATTGGTTGAAGAAGTGCAGGCGCTTGAAGATAAAGCGAGGCGTCGCGATATCCTAGTCGACGAAGAAGACGTGGTTGCGTTTTATAACGATCGAATTCCACAAGACGTAAATAATCGTGCTGCGTTTAGTAAATGGTGGCGTTCACAAAAGCAAAAAGACAAACGCTTTTTGCATTTGACGCGCGATCTGTTAATGAAGCATGACGCCGAACATATCACGGATACTCATTACCCAGATACGTGGCAGCAAGGGAATTTGATCTTGCCTCTCAGTTATCACTTTGATCCAGGCCAAGCACTAGACGGCGTGGTGGTCAATATTCCTCTGGCACTATTAAACCAAGTTCAAGATGAAGGTTTTGATTGGCATATTCCTGCGCTCAGACATGAGCTGGTTTGTGGGCTTATTAAGTCACTGCCGAAGACCTTAAGACGTAATTTTGTGCCAGCACCAAATTATGCCGATGCTGTGCTTGCCGCCGTTGAGGTAATGCAAGGCTCATTTATAGAAGCGGTGGCCAACCGTTTACTCAGAATGACAGGTGTCAAAGTCGCCGAGTCAGATTGGGATGTTAGTTCACTTGAGCCGCACTTAAAAATGCAATTTCAGGTAGTTGATGACAAAGGTAAGGTGATAGCCCATGGCTTTGATTTATTGGCACTTAAAGCAAAGTTGCAAGGGCAAGTGACCGAGACGCTTTCGCAAGTGGCAGAGCAAGGGATCGAGCAAACGGATATTCAGCAGTGGGATTTTGGCGAGCTACCAGAACAATATACTAAAAAGCAGGGAAATTATGAGATTAAGGCTTTCCCAGCATTAGTCGATAAAAAACAAAGTGCGGCTATAGAACTGTTTGATAACGAAATAAAAGCCCAAGCGGCGCATCAAGCAGGATTGCGCCGTCTTGTGCTACTCAATGTTCCTTCGCCCGTTAAATACCTGCAACAGCACTTACCAAATAAGGCTAAGTTAGGATTGTACTTTAACCCCTTTGGTAAAGTGCATGATTTAGTTGATGACTGTACGCAAGCTGGGGTTGATAAGCTGCTGCGTGCATTTGGCGAGATCAGAGATGACATTGCGTTTGAAAAAGCCAAAGAGCACATTCGAGCTGAGCTAGGTGACACCGTAGTTGAAATTGCGAAGCAAGTTGAGGCGGTGCTTAGCATTGCTCACAGTATTAACAAACGCATGAAAGGCAGAGTGGATCTCACGATGATCACCGCGCATGGCGACATAAAATCTCAGTTATCCGGTCTTATCTTTAAAGGTTTTGTCACCGCTCATGGTGCTGATAAAATCTCTGATATTTTGCGCTACATGAAAGCGATTGAGAAAAGGCTTGAAAAACTTGCGGTAGATCCAAACAGAGATAGGCTGTGTGTACTAGAATTGGAAAAAGTTGCTGCGGCCTATCAAGACAAGTTGGCAAAAATCCCTTCTGGATTACCTGTACCAGAGTCGCTTATAGATATTTTTTGGATGCAACAGGAACTTCGCGTGTCTTTGTTTGCTCAAACATTAGGAACGGCTTATCCGATTTCGGCTAAACGCGTTCTGAATTCGATAAAAGAGTGCGAAATATAAACTTGCATTTTAGAGTACGACAGTTACTTTATTATATGAGGAAGTAAAGTTTTGGATTGTGAGAAGGAAGCGGCATTGAATATGTCCACACGAGAGAAAAGGAAAAATGCACCGCATCTACTAGTGGTTGACGACGAGTATTTTAACTATGAAATGCTTGAAATGGCACTGTCAGGGGCGTTTGAGCTGAGCTATGCAAACTCGGGTACGAGTTGCTTGTCTAATGCAATTGCTGATCCTCCAGATGCTATTTTGCTTGATGTGTGTATGCCGGGTCTTGACGGTTACGACACCTGTCGAATGTTGAAAAATACACCAGAGACGAAGGATATTCCGGTATTAATGGTATCTGGTTTAGAGTCCGAAAAAGAACAAAAAGCGGGATTCGATGCAGGCTGTGATGCTTATGTGGTTAAGCCATTCTCAATGCAATCGCTATTAGAAAAAATAAAATCAATGGTGTAGGAGCATTATATGATCAATGAAGATAAACGCCGTTTTATGCGTATGTCGGTGGATGCAGTAGCAAAATTAACCGAGCTTGAGTCGGGTAAAGTGCATCAAGGAGTTTGTCACGATTTAAGCGCTACAGGATTGTCGGTGACAGTGAGCGAACCAATCGAAGCAAATTCAACCGTTGACATTTTCATTGATTCCAGTGGCGATATGATCCAGCCACTTAGTGCTCATGCAACCGTGATCCGCTGTAGTCAAGAGCAGGATGAGCAGTGGGTTGTAGGGCTTGAAATCACCAAGTTTAATTAGATTAACTAAGCTATAAAGGTGGTATTGAAGTGTTCTTCTATACCACCGTAAAAAATTGTTAAATCAATAGACCTTACAAATAAGGCCTTTCAGGTAAAAGCCTTCTGGATAATTGCCCGCAATAGGGTGGTCGGCTGCTTGATTTAGCCTTTCCATGATCAACAATTCCTTACCGGCATCGAGCGCAGCGTCTGCAACGACTTTCTGAAACAGGTTTTGTTCCATAAGGCCAGAACACGAGAAGGTGAGTAACGTGCCACCAGGCTTTAATATCTGCATGGCAATCATATTGATATCTTTATAGCCACGACAAGCACCGTTAAGCTGCGCCTTACTTTCTGCAAACTTTGGTGGATCCATCACGATAGTATCGAATTGACGGCCCTCATCACGATATTGTCTAAGTAGTTTGAACACGTCTTGCTTAACAAACTCAGCTTTCGATAAGTCTAGTTCATTATGTTCTACATTGCGTTTAGCTGTGTCGAGTGCTGGCTGCGATACGTCAACGTTGATTACTTTACTACAGCCACCGCGCAGTGCATAAAGGCCAAATGTACCGGTGTAGCAGAAGCAGTTAAGCACTTCCTTGTCTTTTACAAAGCGTTCTAACGCGGCTCGGCTGTTGCGTTGATCTAGATAAAAGCCAGTTTTATGGCCGCCGATGATATCGACTTCAATCTTTAAACCATTTTCGCTAATAAGGACAGGTGCGGTTGGCGCGTCGCCAGCAAGCGGTCCGGTAATTTTATCAAGGCCTTCTTTTTTGCGTACATCAACATCTGAGCGCTCGTAAACATGACAATCAGGAAATAGTGATTGCAATGCCATTACTATTTCACCCTTGTGGCGCTCGGCACCAGCGCTTAGCAACTGACAAACCAAGTAGTTATCAAACTTGTCAATCGTTACACCGGGCAGACCATCAGACTCTGCTGCACACAATCTAAAGCCGGTTAAACCACCTTCAGCGATAACATATTCTCTGGCCGCTAGTGCTCGTGCGAGCTTTTGCTCAAAAAACGCTTGGTCGATATGTTGTGATTCATCAAATGTCCAAATTCTGGCTCTGATCTGAGAGTCTGGGCTATAAGCGGCTGTCGCGAGGTATTTCCCTTCATTGCTGTAAATCTTGACGGTATCGCCAAGGGCGGGTTTACCTTTTACTTTTTTAATGGCTTTTGAGAAAACCCAAGGGTGTTTTCTGTTAAGGGATTTTTCTCTGCCTGGTTGCAGATATAGCGCGCAAGTCATATATTTTCTCTAATCTTTCCTGATAGCTGCCATTTTAGTGAAGGGTGTGGCAACATACAATCAGTAATGCCTTTCACGCCAAATTTGTGTGGGCTTATTTGTCGGATATTAATAAAAGTTGAGCTTAATGACGTTAAAAATGCATGAATTAGAAAAAGCATGTGAAGAGTTTATGCTGTCGACTCCATGTGCAGATACCGCCCATGATTTGTCTCATATCAAGCGTGTAGTTAAAGTCGCAAAGTCACTTTGCGAAGCTGAGGGGGCGGATCCTGCTGTGGTGATCCCTGCCGCTTGGTTACATGATTGTGTTGCCGTAGCAAAAAATCATCCAGATAGGCCGCTGGCGTCTAAATTAGCTGCAGATAAGGCGGTTGCCTTCCTAACAGAGTTGAAGTACGACACGGATAAACTTGAGGCGATTCACCACGCCATTGTTGCACACAGCTTTAGCGCCGGTGTTACACCCACGACATTAGAAGCCAAAATAGTCCAAGATGCAGACAGAATGGATGCGTTAGGGGCGATAGGTGTTAGCCGCTGTATGAAAGTAGGTGGGGCGATAGCGCGTAATCTCTACAATGTAGAAGACCCTTTTTGTGAGCATAGAAAAGCTGACGATACCAAATATACCTTAGATCATTTCTTCATTAAGCTGCTGCATATTAAAGATAACATGCATACCACCGCAGCCCGAGAGCAGGCTCAAGCTCGCACCCAATATATGCTGGATTTTTTAGAACAACTGAAATCAGAAATCGCGGATTAAAAATGACGAGATGAGTATCACCTCGTCATTTGCTTCACAAATACCACCACAAATAGCGCTAATGAAAAGCTGCCGGTAAAAGCCTCTACCGCTGCGATCAGCCGTGAGATCCCCACAGGCGTAATATCCCCATAACCCAAGGTTGTGAAAGTAACAACACTAAAATAAAAGCTGTTCAGCAGCGCCATTACGTTTTCAGATACACTGTTGTCTAAGTCCAGTTGCATTATCTGATCTTGAAACGAAACACCAAATAGAAAATAGCAAAATGCACAGGTAATTATCATACCTAAACTGAAGCGAATGACATTTTCCGGTTTTTCTCCATACCCACATAATAAGTCGACAAAGCTGGAAATTAGGTGACGTTTTGAAAATCGTGGATACTGGGCATGTCGCATGCGCAGTTCTTTGTATGTAAAGCGCCCAACCATTTCAAATAGTCCTTGGTTTTCCGCACCTTTACGTAGTAAACGATAGATCTCTTCCGACTGTAAGAACAAGTCTTCCGCGTCCTCTTTGGCTCGGTTTCTACGAGCTTCAAAAGCTTGCTGCTCTTGTAGTAATTGCTCGCCGAGTTCCATATTATCAATACGGGTGTTTTCAAGCTTTATACCGAGCAAATTGGTGCTTTCTAAATTACAGCAGTGCAGACTTGCTTCTCTCAAGTCGGCCTTCATTAGCGACGCATGCTTAATGGTATTATTAAACAGGTGCGCCCCTTTCAAATTGGCACGATAAAAGTTGCTATAAGATAGATCATAGCCATGATGATTTTCAAAGTTAACAAGATTGAGCCCTTCTAAATTGGCCCGCTTCAACTCTAAGCCTTGCAGCAAACCACCGCGCTTGGCGTAGCGTTCAAGCTTTTGGCTTAGCTCCAAGCCACCTTTATCGAATTTATTGTCATGCCAAAAGCAGTAACCTGAGCCCATATCGATTTCACTGCATTTTTTTCCCTCAGGTGACACATATTGGCAAATGGGTTTATCAGCCATAGCTTGCCTAAATCAAAATGCCTTTTTCATTAAGCGTAGCAGCAAAAATAATAAATACGGTGATTTAACGAAAAAATCTTTCTAATTTATAAAGTGTTAGAAACCACACTATTGATGAGTTTATTGCCATCGTTGGTCTAATTCATTATCTTGCATGGCGTTTGCAGTGACTCTGACAAGTTGCTCATACTATAATGCATGCTTTAGTGACTAAGAATTTGTTACCTTGCAATATCAATTAAAGAAAAGCCGAAAGCGTAAGAGCGTTGCGATAAAAATAAAAGCTGGCCAAGTGTTTGTGTATGTGCCAGAGCAAATTTGCGAGCGCTGGTTACATACTTGGGTGGAAAGCAAATCCGATTGGATAAAATCAAAGCTTGCTCTAAAAATCATACCTGAGAGCCCTCGGCCACTGAAAACAGGAATTGTGCAAGTCTTCGGCGAGACCTTTACCATTCAAAGGGGCGAAAGCACGACCTCTGTAATTGATTTTGACAACAAAAGGGTTTTACTTAAGGCTGTCAAAAATGAATGGCGTGAATTAGTTGCGCTGTTAAGCGAAACGCTAAATGACTATGTAGACATGGTTATTGCGCGCTATCAACCTGATATTCAAGCTCGCTTTGATACGCTAAAGATACGAGTTTATAAAAGCCGCTGGGGCAGTTTTTCATCTAAAGGCGTGCTTGCGTTTAATACGTTTTTGATTGGTGCGCCTAAGTGGGTAATCGATTATGTGGTAGTGCACGAACTTTGCCATTTTCACGTCATGGCACACAATAGCGCATTTTGGCGCTTGGTAACAAAGCACTATGGCCACGACCATAAAATGGCTCGGCGTTATTTACGTGACCACGGTCCTGACTTGATGATTGAGCATTAGCATAGTGCCCTGTTTATGCCTATTATTTCTCGGGCCTCGCTTTTGCCGCGCGTTTTAACAGCTTTTGAAATGTCGGACATTCAAAATGGCTTGGCGCTGGGCATTTGGCAGCGTGATAGAGGCCATCTCGCATTGCAGTTAAATGCTTAATGGTTTCATTTAATTCATCCGCTTTGGATTGTAACTTCACCCTATCAATATCCGCTTTACCCTCGGGGGTAAACATGTCCGCTATTTCATCTAACGAAAAGCCTGCGTTTCTGCCTAGTGTAATAAGCGCTAGACGTTCAAGTATTGAAGGGGGGAAAACACGTTTGAGCCCTTGTCGACCAATCGATCGGATCAGTCCTTTTTCTTCATAATATCTAAGCGTGGATGCGGGTAAACCAGACTTCTTTGCAACTTCACTGATATCCATTCTTGCCCTTGACTTAAAGTTAACTTGAACTAGTAGGATAGCGGCTATCAGTAAAAAAGAGGAGTAAAAATAGTGGAAAGCTTATATTCGATGTTAATGCCAGCAGTCGCGATTGGCGTAGGTGCAACGCTTGTTATGGATTTGTGGGCATTTATGCTCAGTCGCGTGTTTGCCATAAAGGGCTTAGATTATGCATTGGTTGGTAGGTGGATTGGACACTTGTGTAAAGGTCAACTCACGCATCAAGGTATCGGGCACAGTAAACCAATATCTGGTGAAGGTGTCATTGGCTGGTGCATGCATTATCTCATTGGGATTGTATTCGCCTTGGTGTTACTTCTGAGCGTGGGCAAGCCTTGGTTGACTGAGCCTAGCCTTTTGATTGCGTTAGTTTTTGGCTTAATAACGTGTATTTTTCCATTTTTTATTATGCAACCCTGTTTTGGTGCAGGGGTAGCAGCATCTAAATTACCAGAGCCGAATAAGGCAAGGGTAAAAAGTATGGCAGCACATTTTATTTTTGGCTTTGGATTGTTTTTAAGCTCGTTTATATATGTAAGCTTATTGTGAGATCAAGCAATAGAATATGGTGGAGGGAGCTGGATTCGAACCAGCGAAGGCTGAGCCGTCAGATTTACAGTCTGATCCCTTTGGCCGCTCGGGAACCCCTCCATCATTTGGAGCGTTTACTTTAAAAGTGGTGGAGGGAGCTGGATTCGAACCAGCGAAGGCTGAGCCGTCAGATTTACAGTCTGATCCCTTTGGCCGCTCGGGAACCCCTCCATACATTTTAAAGCGTTACAATTTGAAAGTGGTGGAGGGAGCTGGATTCGAACCAGCGAAGGCTGAGCCGTCAGATTTACAGTCTGATCCCTTTGGCCGCTCGGGAACCCCTCCGAAATTGTAACTGTTGTTTATGGTGGAGGGAGCTGGATTCGAACCAGCGAAGGCTGAGCCGTCAGATTTACAGTCTGATCCCTTTGGCCGCTCGGGAACCCCTCCTAAACAACGGCGGTGATAATAACAAAGTTTTTTTCGAAGTAAAGAAAACTACTAAAGTTTTTCGGAAAAAGGCCGATAAATTCATAATTAGCAAAATAATCGGTTGGAATACATGCAAATTGATGGCGTTTTAATCAGTGAGTCGCAATTAGGGTCCGCATTGAACATTAGTGTTCATCAGACGCGCTCTGCCGATTTTGCCATGCTGTTATCTATGCTATCAACCGATGCATTAGATTTTAGCCAATTTCATCTACCAAAATCTGAAGCTGCCGCAAAAGATAACTCAGAAGAAACACTAAAAAAGCAATTTGAAATAGGTCCACAAAAGCCGCTTGCGCCAAAAGAGTACAATATGCTTATTGGTCAGCATAACGCGCAGCTGGTATCTATGGGGGCGATGGCAACCTTGCGATTGCAAGAAAATTTAAATCCAGAACCTTTTGCTGCACGAAATGATAAAAAGTATATTCCACTCAACGTTGTAGAAAATTTAGAACCAGCGGTTAAAAGACGTTTGGCGAGCGCGCAAGGTAAACTGGCCTTAGTTGCTGATAAGGCAATGGATGCGGCTGGTTTTTATGATCAAATTGCAACGGGTGATATGCAGAGTATGTTACGCGCGACGGCGTAACAACATTAGCTGCTTTTACTCCTTCAAAATTGAGCAAATTTAAGACAAACTGGTATTAAACTTGCTGTTTTACAGCTGTTTGCTTCGTTACTAGACTGGCATAAAACGCCATGCTTATCGTGCTTCATGTCTAATACCAATTGAATTAATTCTCTAATCAATTTGAAGGGTGAAATTGCATATTAGCTTCGTTAAAAATTTCTCATTTAGAACAACTAAATAGCAAAATTTTTGCCTTGCTACTAAAGCTATTTCCCCGCTTCAAGGTAGATCATTTACTTAATACAACTGGTATAAGCTGAACGGCCTTTAATCATCCTTAGCTCGTTTCAAGCCTTTTTTATTGCTTTGTATCTAATCTCTAATTCAGGCTATTTTAGCTACCGTGGCACTTTTTATACTTTTTATCACTGCCGCACGGACAGAGGTCATTTCTGCCTACCTTGGTTGTAGGCGTATCGTACAATTCACCATCTAAGTAATACCATCTGCCTGCTTCGGTAATAAAATTTGACCGCTCATGGAGTATATAGTGTGTGTTTTCTGCGATATAGTGCGCCTTAAACTCAACAACCCCCTGAGTAGTTTCTGCTACTTCTTCTAGCACTTCCAATTTTATAAAGTGTGCATAATTAGCAAATGCAGCAATATCGTCGACACTATTTTGTGCTTGTTTAGCCTGGGCGTAGGTGTCATGAATATACTTTGCATCTTTTAAGCAGTATGCAGTATAGCGAGAGCGCATGAGTATTTGTGGACGCTCTGCGAATTTTTTTCCCTTAAGGTACGGCTCACAACATTGCGAATAGGGAAGGGATGAATTGCAATAACAAGACATAAGAACTTCAGTTTTAACAAATTTATATCCTGTTATTGTAGCTTGTTAAGCGCTTTGAAAACAGTGGATCGCAACGTCAGATACCGGCAGTTCCATTTTGTTGATAGTTTGCACTGATGCAATATCAGTCCAAATCACCACTGCAGCGAAATTACCATTGCTGATAGCACTTTTAAGTACATACTCAAGGTCGTATATGTGCTTTTGCCTAATGACGAGCAACTTACTTGCATCAACTGAAGCGCTTTCTAGTAGTGACTTGTTTGGTACATTATCGGGTGCAACGAGTAGCGTCCAGCCTTGTTTATGCTGACATTTATGTAAAACTTTAAGTAACTCTAAGCTAGCGACGATCTCATCTTCAACTATCACATTATTGATTTCGTTAAGTGTGTAATAAGTTGAATTGTTTGGCTGTAGAAGTGCATTGCTGTGTAACATAATTGTCTCACTGGTTATCTATACAGTATATGTATACAGTAGTTTATACAGTGTGTGAATGCAAGGAAAATTGCTAGCTTTTTAATCAATATTCAAGCTTAATTTTTATTTAGTTTAAATTTTCAATATAAAACAAGTGGTTGTGATTTTTTTGAAATGAGAGCTTAATTGACGAAAGTTCAGTATGAGTAAAGCAAGGAAGTTTTCTCAGCTGCGATACAGTAGTTTTCCTACTGTATCATTTTGATCGTCGCGGAGGGAAAGCGTACGTTTACTTAAGAGAGGCTTAGCTACGCCTAGCCTACGTTTTTTTGGAGAGTCAAATTTAATTTACTGGCTAATATGCTGTAGTTGATGAATTTGCTCGTAAAGTGTTGCAGCATAGCACTGTGCATCTCTAAAGCGCTTAGTTGTAAGGAAGCGGCGTACATCTAGTAGTACCTGTTCGGCGCCTTTGTGCCCTTGGCTGCTGGCCAAACTTAACCAAGCGGCTGCATGAAAGGGGCTGGGTGGCACTCCTTGACCTTTCATAAACAACAAACCTAAAAAGAACTGTGCCTTCAAATCACCAGACATCGCCGCCAGTCTTAGCCATTTTGCCGCAAGCGGAAAAGATTTTTCTTTTAGGTAATAGAGGCCTTTTTTCAAAGCTTGGGTATTGTCGTGAAGATCTGGGAATTTTGCGTCCGCTTTTAATGGCGACGTTACAAATTCAAGCACATTCAGCAGCTGCTGTTCTAAGTCATGGTTTGCTGAGTTGTCGGTGCTATTTTGATCCATATCTTTATTCGCAATAATGTTGATAAGCAGAGTGTAGCTGAATTTTAACTATTTTGTCCGAGTTTTAAAGTGATTCGTGTTAAAATCCAACCACTTGTTCCTTAAATTTGTAATTTTAGTTATGCTCGAGCGGTTATTTTCACTGCAAGCTATGCACACCAATGTAAGAACTGAGGTGATTGCTGGCTTGACGACATTCGTTACTATGGTTTACATCGTTTTCGTAAACCCTGCAATGCTAGCAGAAGCTGGCATGGATCACGGCGCTGCTTTTGTAGCAACTTGTATCGCAGCCGCAATCGGCTGTTTTATTATGGGACTATGGGCAAACTATCCTTTAGCGCTTGCGCCTGGAATGGGCTTAAACGCCTTTTTTACCTATGGTGTTGTGCTTGGCATGGGCTATACATGGCAAAGTGCATTAGGCGCGGTATTTATGTCGGGCTGTTTATTTCTATTTTTGAGCGTATTCAAAGTACGCGAATGGGTGATCCAAGCTATTCCCATTGTGCTAAAGCGTGCGATCGCGGCAGGTATTGGCGCATTCTTAGCCTTAATCGCGCTAAAGAACGCGAAAATTGTTATCGCAAGCGATGCGACATTAGTACAACTTGGTGATATCACTTCTCCCGGCCCGCTATTAGCCATTGCGAGCTTTTTTGTGATTGCGGCGCTTATGTACCGTGAAGTCAAAAGTGGCGTGCTTATCAGCATTTTAATGGTAACGGGTATTGCGTGGGGACTTGGGCTTGTAGATTATCACGGGGTTGTTGATATGCCCCCAAGCATAGCGCCGACCTATATGCAGTTGGATTTGAGCGGAATCTTTGAGCTGTCCATGCTTAGCGTGGTGTTTGCATTTTTATTTGTCGATTTATTTGATACCAGTGGCACATTGGTTGCGGTGACTCAAAAGGCCGGATTATCTGACGAACATGGTCGCATGCCAAGGTTGGGTAGGGCACTGTCAGCTGACAGCACTGCGACGATTGCAGGCTCAGTGCTCGGTACTTCAACGACGACTTCATACATTGAATCAGTGTCGGGTGTATCTGTCGGTGGTCGCACAGGGTTGACGGCCGTGGTCGTGGGGATCTGCTTCTTACTCATGATGTTCTTTGCGCCATTGGCACAGATGGTTCCTGCATATGCGACGGCAGGCGCGATATTGTATGTGTCGGTATTAATGCTACAAAACCTAAAGTTGATTAATTGGGATGAGATGAGCGATGCTATTCCGGTGAGTGTTGTGTTATTGATGACACCGCTCACGTTTTCAATCGCGCATGGTATTGCTTTGGGTTTTATTTCTTATACGGCAGTTAAGTTGGCGTGTAATAAGGCAAATGAAATCAGTATCAGCGTTTGGGTACTGACAGCACTCTTTATCGTTAAGTTTGCTTTTGGTTAAGCAAGTGGGTTTACTTCATTTGTAATAAAAAAGGCTGGGAGACCAGCCTTTCACGTAAATTATGGTGTTACCACTTCTTCTTCGGTGCAAACAATACGTCCAAGTCGTCTTGTTCTTGCTCTGCTTTCTTTTTCACCGCTGATGCGTTGGACGCTCTAAGTTCGCTGCTGATCTCTTCTAAATAACCTTCCAGCTGTGCTTTTTTCTCTTTTACATAGTCATCATTGTATGAGACGGCGCAAATTGTAGCGTAAGCTTTTTCAAAGTATTGTCTTGCTGAACCGACCATGTTTGCGGTTCTCGCTGAAAGCCCTCGTTTTATCTGGCTTTCAACATTGATTTTAAGCTGAAAGCGCTCCAGCCTACGGTCTTCATTAACGAACAGTTGAGTGTCTACTTTACCTTTACTATGCTCTGAGCGTAGTAGTTGGCGTAATTTCTTTATGCCTTGAACTAATGCGATAATTTGTTTGTCGTTGTCTGGAAGTGCTATCGAGTCTGAGTCAGCTGCTTTTTCAGGCTGAGTATTTAAGCGCTCTTGCGACTCGTGTAAGCGACTTTTTAATTCTTTCGAAGTCGGAGACAACTCCACCATTGCGGCTAAAGCATCGTGCACGCGGCGCTGAATAATACGGATCATGACTTCAGACATCGGAATATTGCTGCCATTCATGATGACGTCTTCCGCTTCTTCTATTACGCGTTTTTGCTTAGCAAGTTCTTTGCGTCTCTCCGCTTCTTGTTTCTCTTTATGTTGCTGGATAGCGCTTACCCAAACTGCTATGACGATAAGTGCAACAATCAACATTATTATAATAGAAACAAACATACTGAAATCTCTTTCATGTAACCACCAGTGTAATTTTTTAATCTTACATGAATTCGTACTATTCTGAACAGGTTTACGACAATAACCTGTAAAAAAGATAAAGAATTCATTATTTTTTAGTATAGCCGATGCCTAAATGAGCGGTTAGTTTTAGTGAAAGATAGTCGCCAGATTTAGCTCGTGAGTTTGCAAAAGCGTGTCACAATATCCGCTATTTGGCCAAATGACTGTCGGAGCGTCAGTGAAAATGCTGATATTTAGTACCTCTTGGCTACCTCATTTTTACCAAATGTGCTAGCCTACATAAGGTCGTAACAGGCGGTTTTTATCGCTTTGCACTAAACTCGCTAACAAAAAGCGGTTTTGCTATGGGCTGATGCTCAACATCAAGAGATCATAAGAATAAAAGCAATATGAAATTACAACAATTGAGATATATCGTCGAAGTGTTGAATCACAACCTTAATGTGTCAGCGACGGCGGAAAGTTTATATACCTCTCAACCTGGTATTTCAAAGCAAGTGCGCATGCTTGAAGACGAGTTAGGGGTACAAATTTTTGGCCGTAGCGGTAAGCACTTAACGCATGTTACGGGCGCGGGTAATGAAATTATTAATATTGCTCGTGAGATCCTCTCTAAAGTGGAAGGGATCAAAGCGGTTGCAAATGAACATACCTTACCAGATCAAGGTAAACTAAACATCGCAACGACGCATACACAAGCTCGTTACGCGTTACCTCCTGTGATCCAAGGATTTATGAAAAAATATCCTGCGGTTTCTCTACACATGCATCAAGGTACGCCACAGCAAATCTCTGATGCTGCCGCTCGAGGTGATGCTGACTTTGCTATTGCTACCGAGGCGCTGCATTTGTACAGTGATCTTGTCATGCTACCTTGCTATCACTGGAATCGTAGTATTGTGGTCGCCAAAGACCATCCTCTTGCACAAAAAGGCAGTGCACTGACGGTGCAAGACGTCGCTAAATATCCGTTGATCACTTATGTGTTTGGTTTTACTGGCCGCTCAGAACTGGATAAAGCATTTAATGCTCATGGTTTGGAGCCACACATCGTGTTTACTGCAACAGACGCCGATGTGATTAAAACCTATGTAAGATTAGGGCTCGGTGTTGGCGTATTAGCGTCAA
The DNA here is from genome assembly GCF_022347905.1 of Pseudoalteromonas sp. Of11M-6. NCBI lineage: Bacteria > Pseudomonadati > Pseudomonadota > Gammaproteobacteria > Alteromonadales > Pseudoalteromonadaceae > Pseudoalteromonas > Pseudoalteromonas sp. Of11M-6. The sequence goes on from NZ_JAKRFW010000011.1 coordinate 135,513, forward strand.
TGGCACTTGATGAAAAGTCTGATAGCGACTTAGTTTGTATCGATGCAAGTCACCTATTTGAAGCAAGTACGACGAAAATCGGTTTCAGAAAAGGAAGCTTCCTAAGAGGCTACATGTACGATTTTATTGAGCGATTTGCACCGCATCTCACAAAAGATGTGGTAGAGCGTGCAAGTTTGCTACGAAATCAAGATGATATCGACAAGCTATTTGAAGGTATGACGCTTCCAGTAAAATGAAGTACTTGAAAAGAATATGAAAAAGGCCTCAACAGAGGCCTTTTTCAATACTGTTATTCGTACGGGAGCGGATCTGTTGCGTGGTTTAGTTCAAACGCTTCGAGACGCTCTTGGCAAGCACCGCACTTACCACATGCTTTTTCGCGGCCGTTGTAACACGTCCAAGTGTCAGCGTAATCTAATCCCATTTTTAGACCGTCGGTCAGGATATCAATTTTTGAGTTGTTAAGATAAGGACTGACAATTTCAACCGCGTCGTAGTTCGCAATGCGACAAACATCATCCATCTTTTTAACGAACTCTGGGCGGCAATCTGGATAAATTGCATGATCGCCAGAGTGAGCACCGTAAAATACCTTATTTGCTTTTAGAGAGACAGCGTAACCTACCGCAAGAGAAAGCAAAATCATATTGCGATTAGGCACAATCGTGCTCTTCATGCTCTCTTCTTCATAGTGGCCTTCTGGCACGTCGATGTCATCTGTTAGGCTAGAGCCTGACAATAATTGATTGATAGCCGAAATATCAACGACCTTATGAGCAACGCCGAGTTTTGCACATACGTCAGCGGCAACTTGTAGCTCTTTTACATGTCGCTGGCCATAGTTAAAAGACAGTGCATAAACCTCATGGCCCTCGCGGACAGCCTTGTTTAATACAGTGTAAGAGTCCATTCCGCCGGAATAGATTACGACAACTTTTTCGCTCATAGGTGATTTGCCTCGATTTTGATAGAGGTTTACTTTAGGGCGCGATATACTACACGGCCGCTGGAGAAATGACAATTTTCTCGCGGTATTTTTCGACAACTTTATCTTAAACACGGGGCCATTTTGTACAAGGTTAACGAAATATTTGAAACAATTCAGGGTGAAGCAAGCTTCACTGGTACGCCTTCAATCTTTTTACGTTTGCAGGGCTGTCCAGTTGGGTGCGCTTGGTGTGATACCAAACAAACCTGGGAAACCAACGACACTTTTATTGTTTCATTGGATAACACTGTAGAAAAAAAGGCTGACTCAGAGTGGTGGGCAAACGCGAGTGCTGACGAGATCTTGGCGATTTTCGAGGCGCGGGGCTACCAAGCCAAACATGTGGTGATCACCGGTGGTGAACCTTGTATGTTTGATCTTCGCCCATTATGTGAGTTATTGCATAGTAAAGGGTACAGCACACAGGTTGAAACCAGTGGGACATTTGAGATCCTCGCGCCAGCTGAAACTTGGGTTACTGTGTCGCCAAAAATTAATATGCGTGGAGGTTACAAAGTACTTCCAAGTGCAATGGCTCGTGCCGATGAAATAAAGCACCCCGTCGCGATGCAAAAGCATATTGAGGAATTAGAGGCGTTATTTGCACAAACTGGGGTTGAACCAAAGCTAGTGTATCTTCAGCCAATTAGCCAAAAAGCCAAGGCCACTAAGCTTGCAATAGACAATTGCAAAGCGAAAAATTGGCGCCTATCAGTTCAAGTGCACAAGTATTTAGGGATTAACTAAAGCGCTTTGCCTAAGCGTATTTTAGCTAAAAATGCGGTGTGTTTAAGCTGAGGTATTGAACAAGCAGCGTGCTTAGGCGTTAAGTTTTATGTAGAGGTCAATAACACTCGTTACTGACCATTTCAATCATTCTTTGCGTTTCACCACTGTTCTCAAATTGATAGAGATTGCGATTGATATCTTTGAGCAATTCATGCCAATGTGGTTTTTGTTTGCTAAGTGCAAAGTAGAGGTGATTATACTTAATAGGTGGCGTCACGTTTTCAATGTTTCTCAGTAATTCAATTTTCTCAGCTCTAGGTAAGTCTGAATAATTGACCGTAAAGCGCAGCACTTTTGGATCGCCTATTACTAAATTTACGCGCTTACCGACGAGTAATTTCACTAGCTGTAAATCATTTACGGCTTCCACTGTAACGAATTCACCATTATCCATCATAGCATCAAATTCAGGGGTATTCTGATAGCCCCTCACGACACCAATGAGCTCATTCTTAACTGAGTTTAAATTACCATCAAAGCGGTCTTCTTCACCTCTTCGCTTCAAAAAGCCGATTTCACCACCAGGAAAAGCATTAGATAAAGCAAGTAGCTCTCTGCGGGTCTTATTCTTGTGATTGTCAGACGGTGCTGAATCCTCAATATAGTATTCTGGGAATAAAATATCTGCTTTGCCCGTTTCCGCGGCTCTTACAGCACGAGCCCAAGGCAAAAATTCAACATACACTTGATAGTCTAAGTCGGTAAGCAGTGCGACGGCAAACTGGAAAGCCCAGCCTTTGTTGCAGAGGTTTCCACCGATATAAGGTGGCCAATCTAATGTCACGATATGAATGAATGTATTTTTGCCTTTCTTATTGTATAGATAACCCCCTTGGTACTTTTCTCCAGCAACAAGGTGAAATTCACCGCCCTTGAAGTAGGCGACGTTTAAATTCTCCCCATAGATGAAGCTACTAAACATGAGAAAAAACAAGAGTAATAAGGTCTTTACAATCATCGAAGTCAAAAAAGAGTAGCGAATAGGTAAAGTGTAGTGAAGGAAGGTGAAATTAAAAGGAATAATATAAAAAACAAAGGGGCAGTGATGCCCCTTGGTAATCTAGAATATGAAGCTCTACTCTTACTGCACTAATTCTTGTTCAGAGAATGTGTCTGCAAAAAGTGGGCTAGTTAGGTAACGTTCAGCAGCGCTTGGCAAAATAACCACGATGTTTTTATCGGCATTTTCAGGTTTCTCGGCAATTCGCTTTGCGGCAACTAGGGCTGCACCAGAAGAAATACCTACTAAAATACCTTCGTCTTTCATCAGCTGATGTGCCATTGCAATTGCATCTTCATTCGACACCAACTCAACGCCATCAATAAGCTCAAGATCTAGGTTGCCTGGAATAAACCCAGCACCGATCCCTTGAATTTTGTGTGGACCTGGCTTTACTTCGTCGCCCGCAAGGGTTTGCGTGATAACTGGTGAGTCAACTGGCTCAACAGCAATTGACTTAACATTTAGGCCTTTTTCATTTTTCAGATAGCGTGAAACACCGGTGATCGTGCCACCTGTACCAACGCCCGCAACGAAGTAATCGATATTACCTTCAAGTGCATCAAAAATTTCTGGGCCCGTTGTTTCAAAATGGATCTTCGGGTTTGCTGGGTTTTCAAACTGTTGTAGTAACACGTACTTTTCAGGGTTACTTGCTTGAATTTCATTTGCTTTTTCAATCGCGCCTTTCATGCCCTTAGCGCCTTCTGTTAGCACTAAATTTGCGCCAAGTGCTTTTAGTAGTTTACGACGCTCAAGGCTCATCGTATTTGGCATAGTAAGTGTCAACTTATAACCACGAGAAGCAGCAACGAAAGCCAGTGCAATACCCGTGTTACCTGAAGTTGGTTCAATAAGTTCTTTACCTTCGCTAAGAAGACCTGCTTTTTCAGCTTCCCAGATCATAGACGCACCAATACGGCATTTAACGCTGAAGCTTGGGTTACGCGCTTCCACTTTTGCGTAAACATTGCCGCCAGAAACGCGATTGATTTTAACCAGCGGTGTATTACCGATAGTTAGACTGTTGTCTGCATATACTTTAGTCATTTGTGTTCCCTAATCTAGGTTTGCTTGTATTCCATCACTTTACTGCGCATTTCGCAAAACGAAAGGAAAGATTGGCTATAAGATATATCAAATTTGCTTATAGCCAATAGTTATTTAAAGATTGATATTTAAATCAACCAGGCATAACTGAACTTCATAAATACCGTCTTTTCGTCTTTAGTTATTTTTGACAAATCATCGTCTTGATAACCATGATCGGAATAGCCTGCAAAGAAAACGGTTTGTGGGTTTAGTTTATAGGAATAGAGCAGTTGGGTGCTGATGCTTTTATAAGTCGCATCAACATCATCGCTATAATTGCTCTGGTTTCTCGAAATATCTGTATTGATGATTGCCAATCTCAAATAGCTATTAATGTTGAATTGGTAAGTCAGGCGGATATCGCTCAGATTTGCGGTATAAACTTCCGCGCCGTCAGCTTTCATTTTTTCGTATGTATGGCGCAATCTAACTTCAAAATGTTTGCCAAGATTGACGTTAATAACCGGGCGGGCGAAGTACAAATCACCAACACGGTTGTTTGCAAGGTCAACGCGGTTTCCTTTACTTAAGTTCAAACCTGCGAAAACGCCGGCCATTGGCTTGAACTCGATATAAGTCCACTGTGAATTCTCGGTAAATAGATCGGTATTGCCGTCAATCGCTAAACGGGTTTCATCATGTCGCAGTCCTGTACGTTTTCTATGTTCAACACCGAAATCAAGAAAGCTTTGCAACGGGCCGTCAACTGCAAAGTTGGTTTGCACTTCTTTTTCTAATAACTCGCCTTGCTCGTTGTGGGAAATATCCCAGTCGGCGTACCAACGTGCACGGTTCCACCAGTTGTTGTCATCGCCATACCAACGGTACTCACCGCCGAAAAGAAATTTATTAAAGTCGACCTGAGTGATAAAGCCCATATCGGTTCTAAGTGCTGCATCGCGAGCTTGATAGCCGGTAAATGCCTTCCAATGCTTGCGATTGTGCTCATAATTAACGTAATAGCCAGCACCACGGTCATCTTCGTCTATCACTCTGAGTACACTTTCGTTTAGGTCGCACTCAGCGAGCGTACTATCACATAACGCTTCGGCGAAAGCGCTATCGTAGTCTGTATCCGAGCCAATTAACTGCACCTGTAAGGTATCGTTATCAGTTGGCTTGTATTTGGCGTCTATACTCGCAACTTGGTTGCGATAGTCGTCGCTTTGCCTAGTCGTCGATGTCACGCCTACAGACAAGGTTTTGTTTAGGTCATGACGATATCTAAGCGCCATGTTTTGGCTTTTTCTCTCTAATGAGACAACACTCGAGCCCAAATTTCCGGGAACAACGACATTGAGTCTTTCATCGTTGGCAATAAATCCTGAAAAAGTGTGACCATTTTTATTACCGGTAAGCTTGACGCCATAATCGGGGGCTGAAATGTTCCGAGTATGAATAAGGTTAAGGTGAGAAGAAAAGTAATCGGAATTATCTAAAAAGAACGCCCGTTTTTCAGGGAAAAATAGGCTAAAGCTATTGTTAACGCTCAATTGTCCCGTGTCAGCTTCAACTTGTGAGAAATCAGGGTTTAGTGTTGCGTTTAGCGTCGTGTCTGGCGTGATAGCCCACTTTACGTCTAAGCCCGGCTCGACATTATTGTCGGCTTGCCATGGCTCTGCGATACCATCATCTATGTCGCGAGACTCTTGCCTATTGGTGACTAGTGTTGGAATAACGGCAAAGTTACTACCTTGCTTAGCCTTAGCAAATCCTTGATATTTTGGCATTTGACAGATCCAGCAAGAATTTGCATGTTGCAATTGCATGCTGGAGATACGCAACCTTTCATTTCTTGGATAAAAACGCAGAAACTCTAAAGCCATTGTTTTGCTCTCGAGGGAGTCGATAAAATTTAATACACGAAGTGGGATTTCAACTTCAACAACATAACCGTCTTTGTTTATCTTTCCGACGCTATCCCAGATCCCATTCCAAGAACCATTCTCACTTTTAGTGAGTTCGTTTTCAATTGAGTCTTGTTGTACACCTAGTGGATTGATGAAAAACTGGTAAGCGCTTTGGGCGTTGTTAAATGAATCAATTTTAATGCCGACAAGATCATCTTCCCAGGCGCGGTCACGGTCACGATAAAATGCGCGGATCAATTCAGGGTTAGGGTCCTTTGCATCAAAAGCAATAAATAAAGATTGACCGTTCTCATATACGTAAGCCTTAGTTTGTACTGGACTTGATTGGTTCTCGAATGGCCAAGTGATGTTGTTGATATCTATTTCTAATGCACGTTGCCAAATATCGGCTTCAAGTACACCATCAATTTTTGCAGAACTATCGACAAATGGGATTTTATTTGGGTCTAGTGCCCATGTTTGGCTAGATAGACTAAGCGCGAAAAAAGAGTAGGTTACAGCTTTAAGCATGAATTTAATTATTTTACAGAGACTTTTTCCAGTATTAGATAATATGCAATGAACTGAAACAATTTATTTTCGTCAGGTTGCAATTATTTACGTTGGGTGGCGAATATGTATACATAAAATGTACAAATCTATTTATCTCCATCGAATTAATAGCAAAGATGGTCAAAAACATGTTACAACAACGCCTTTGAAAATCTGCTAGGAAGTAACTATGTCTCTTATATTGAAGCTAGTGGCGGGTATCGTCGCTGGTATGTTGGCGGGTCTGTACTTGCCGACTGTGTTAGTTGAGCTCTTATACACCTTCAAGGTGATCATAGGACAACTTATCAGCTTTACTATTCCTCTGATAATCCTGCTTTTTATTGCTTCAGGTATAGCAGGCTTACCAAAGGGATCGGGCCACTTGCTTGGTAAGACAGTTGGCTTTGCTTATGGGTCAACCATTATTGCTGGCACATTAGCATTTTTATTAGTTAATGCTTTCATCCCATTCTTTGACGGCGGCGTTGCTTATCAAGCCGTGGAAGAATCTCATCTTAAGAGCTTTATTAATATTGAGATCCCTCCGCTGATGGGAGTGATGACGGCACTTGCAACGGCATTTATCTTTGGTATTGGGATGAGCCAGTGTGGCTTAACTAAACTTAAAGGTGTCACTGACGAAGCGAGAGATGTGGTAGATGCACTGCTTGCGAAAGTCATTATTCCAATATTACCACTCTACATCGCCGGTGTTTTTGCTGAAATGGCAGTAGCAGGTACGGTATTCGACACCCTAAGTACGTTTGGCGTAGTATTGCTTGCCGCGATTATTATGCATTGGCTATGGCTAAGCACTTTGTTTGTGGTGAGCGGCCTGTTACTTGGTAGAAATCCACTGGAATTAATCAAAAATATGCTACCTGCGTATTTTACCGCTATTGGTACTATGTCGAGCGCGGCAACTATTCCAGTGTCTCTTCGTGCAAGTAAATCTAATAATGTTAACGAAGAGGTTGCCAATTTTACCGTACCACTTTGTGCCACCATTCATTTGTCAGGGTCGACTATTACCATAGTGACTTGCGCAATGGCTGTGATGCTGCTTTCTCCTGAGATGGTTGTACCGTCATTGTCGGAAATGTTGCCATTCATCTTTATGCTTGGTGTCGTAATGATTGCGGCTCCTGGTGCGCCGGGTGGCGCGGTTATGTCTGCGCTTGGACTATTGACCAGTATGCTTGGTTTTAATGAGGGCGCAGTGGCATTGATGATTGCTTTATATTTAGCGCAAGACAGTTTTGGCACAGCATGTAATGTAACCGGTGATGGTGTGATTGCACTTTGGGTCGATAAATTTTCAAAGCAAAGCTGAGTCATATAAAAATTAATCTACTATAAGTCGCTGTGGCTAAATGCCGTAGCGGCTGCCTTTAAAATCATAAAAGCGGTGGAATTATAATCAAACTGCTTCTTTCATTAATTAACTATTTGGTTAATTCATATCAAAATTGTATTTTTCTCTCGTTTCTATCGTTATGCTTTTAAAAAATATGTGGTAATCTCAAACATCTGGAAGCGGGGCTGTTGGTTGCTTCGCTCCTTTTACCAATATATATGTAGAGGGTGTGCCATTGATTAATGTGCTTTTAGTTGATGATCATGAACTTGTCAGGACTGGCATAAAACGCATTTTAGATGATGTGCGTGGCTTTAAAGTGGTAGGAGAAGCCAAAACTGGTGAGGAAGCCGTAACCTTTTGTCGCCAAAGTGAGCCTGACATTGTGCTAATGGACATGAACATGCCTGGAATTGGTGGATTGGAAGCGACCAAAAAGATTTGCCGTTACTGTCCAGATGTAAAAGTTATTGTGCTTACGGTACATTGTGAAGATCCTTTCCCAAGCAAGGTAATGCAAATTGGTGCGCATGGTTATCTGACAAAAGGTGCAGGCCCTGATGAAATGATCAACGCAATACGTGCTGTTAATGCTGGCCAGCGTTATATTGCGCCAGAAATTGCTCAGCAGATTGCCCTTGCGCAATTTAGTGGCCGCAATGACGAAAACCCTTTCCAATCGCTATCGGAAAGAGAATTACAGATCATGCTCATGATCACTAAAGGTGAGAAAGCACAAAATATTGCAGATCGCTTGAACCTAAGCTCTAAGACGGTAAATAGTTATCGCTATCGCATGTTTGAAAAGCTCAATGTTAGCGGTGATGTGGAATTAACCCACTTGGCTATTCGCCATAAAATGATCGATATAGATAGCAGTCATTAAGTTCTTTTTAAATGACTGAATTTGATTACAAACCTTTCCTTAAGACATTAACAACAGAACCTGGTGTGTACCGCATGTACGATGTGGACGACCAAGTTATCTATGTTGGTAAAGCAAAAAACCTCAAAAAACGAGTTTCTAGCTACTTCCGTTCAAATATCACAGATAGTAAAACGCGAGTATTGGTCAGTAATATTGATCATATTGAAGTAACGTTAACGAATACCGAAACCGAAGCGCTGCTTTTAGAAAATAACTTAATTAAGAAATACCAACCACGATATAACATTCTCTTAAGAGACGATAAAAGTTATCCGTATATTTTCCTGAGCGCCCATCAACATCCAAGGCTTGCATTTCATCGTGGTAGTAGAAAACAAAAAGGCGAATATTTTGGTCCTTTTCCTAGCAGTGCTGCTGTATCGGAAAGTCTGAGGTTAATGCAGAAGATTTTCCCTGTTAGGCAATGCGAAGATGCGTATTACCGCGCACGCAGCCGACCTTGTTTGCAGTATCAGTTAAAAAGATGTTCAGGACCATGCGTTGGCAAAGTAAGCGACGAAGAATACCAAGAGCAAGTAGCCATGGTTCGACAGTTTTTGACAGGACGCTCTCAGGACGTTATCTCAGCACTGGTGGAACGAATGGAAACCGCCAGTATGTCTTTGGATTTTGAGAAAGCAGCAAAACACAGAGATCAAATTGCTTTATTAAGGCAAATGCAAGAACAGCAGTCCATTGCAGGAAACTTTGCAGAGCTTGATGTCATCGGCTATGAACAGAAGAACGGTTTAGTGGCCATTCATGTACTGATGATAAGAGAACATAAGGTACTTGGGACGAAAACACATTTTCCAAAGGTACCAAAAGATTCTGGGGCAGATGAAGTGCTAACTTCTTTCCTTGGACAGTATTACATTTCAACGGGTAACCACTCAAGAATTGCTAAAGAAATTGTATTGCCATTCGAAATAGAAGAGGAAAGTGCATTAGAAGCAGCGCTGACTCAAGTTTCGAAGCGCAAAGTTAATTTCAAATGTAACGTTCGTGGGGAACGAGCCCAATATCTTGCATTAGCAAATAAAAATGCGCAAAACAGTATTGAAGTTAAACAAAGTGCACAAGACTCAATCACCAAACGATATGCCAAACTAAAAGCAGTGCTAGGGCTGTCAGACATTCAAAGAATGGAGTGTTTTGATATCAGTCATACCATGGGAGAAAACACGGTCGCATCGTGCGTTGTATTCGATGGTCAAGGGCCAAACAATAGAGAGTATCGCAGATATAACGTCACTGGGATCACCCCAGGGGATGATTACGCAGCGATGGATTTTGCATTAAATAAGCGCTACGGCAAAATGTCGGATGAAGCGAAAGTACCCGATATTATTTTTATTGATGGTGGTAAGGGGCAGTTAGGTAGGGCGGAATCTTTCTTCGCTGATTGGCAACTCAATAAAATGCCGATACTGATAGGGGTTGCAAAAGGCACAAGCCGGAAGCCGGGATTAGAAACATTGCTAATAGATGGTGGTCGTAAAACGGTGAATGTCGAAAGTGATTCACCTGCATTACACCTTATCCAGCATATCCGCGACGAATCACATCGCTTTGCAATTGCAGGGCATCGTAATAAAAGACAAAAACAAAGAACGCAATCTGTGCTTGAAGAGATTGAAGGCGTAGGTCAGAAAAGACGTCAGGCACTACTTAAGTTTTTAGGAGGCATGCAGGGAGTTAAATCTGCAAATATACATCAATTAAAGCAAGTTCCTGGGATCAGCCCTGAAATGGCTGAAAAGATATTTAATCATTTGCATGACAAAGCTTAAGCAATCATGCGAACATAGAAAAAAAGACAATACCAAGTAGTTATGTGGAATATTCCAAATACGCTCACAACATTTAGATTGCTACTCATTCCCGTGTTTGCAGTCGTTTTTTATCTTCCTTATTCATGGGCGTTTTTTGCCGCCGCTTTTATTTTCTGGTTAGCTTCCGTTACCGATATCCTCGATGGCTATCTTGCTCGTAAGTTGGAACAGTCAACGCCATTTGGTGCTTTTTTAGATCCTGTTGCCGACAAGGTGATGGTCAGTGTTGCTTTAGTGATACTTGCTACACATTATGATAATTATTTCATTACTATTTCTGCTGTTGTCATTATTAGTAGAGAAATAGTTATTTCTGCGTTGCGTGAATGGATGGCTGAACAAGGTAAAAGAGGTAGTGTTGCTGTATCTTGGCTGGGTAAATTCAAAACAGCTGCACAGATGTTAGCTATTATAGGTTTGATTTGGCAATTATCAGATTGGATGACAATGCTAAGTTACGCACTTTTAGCTATCGCGACATTGCTAACATTAGTTTCTATGATCCAGTATCTCTATGCTGCAAAAGGAGAATTGACTAATTCTTGACTTGAAATGATTATAAACCCAGCGGTTTAGATAAATTTTGAGCAAACGATTCAAAACATTCATTTTTTATGTTGACGCGTTCCAGAACTTCTGTAGAATGCGTCCGTGTTGAGAGGGCAGTATGTCATCTAAATGAAATTTAGATAGCATCACCTAGCAAGTTAAAGTTTAAAGAAGCTTAGTAAATAAGTAGATTTAAATAATGGAACGCGAGTATAGCTCAGCTGGTAGAGCGCGACCTTGCCAAGGTCGAGGTCACGAGTTCGAACCTCGTTACTCGCTCCAAATTTGCGGCGGAATGGCAGAGTGGCCATGCAGCGGATTGCAAATCCGTCTACCTCGGTTCGACTCCGGGTTCCGCCTCCATTTCTCAACATATCCACATGCGAAAGCAAGCCCGATGCCCGGGTGGTGGAATTGGTAGACACAAGGGATTTAAAATCCCTCGCTGGTAACAGCGTGCCGGTTCAAGTCCGGCCCCGGGCACCATTTATATCGGGATTTGTATGTAACAAATCTAAATGGTTTTTATGTACAAAACGGAACGCGAGTATAGCTCAGCTGGTAGAGCGCGACCTTGCCAAGGTCGAGGTCACGAGTTCGAACCTCGTTACTCGCTCCAATTTTTGCTTTCACACCCGATGCCCGGGTGGTGGAATTGGTAGACACAAGGGATTTAAAATCCCTCGCTGGTAACAGCGTGCCGGTTCAAGTCCGGCCCCGGGCACCATTTATTTTTCACATATTAAATTTACCAGTGTGAAAAATGGAATGCGAGTATAGCTCAGCTGGTAGAGCGCGACCTTGCCAAGGTCGAGGTCACGAGTTCGAACCTCGTTACTCGCTCCAATATTCTTCATGGCGGAATGGCAGAGTGGCCATGCAGCGGATTGCAAATCCGTCTACCTCGGTTCGACTCCGGGTTCCGCCTCCATATCGCATATTCTCCTTATTTTTAATATCTTTCTTATTTACCTTTTTTATTATCCAAAAACGCCACTGTTACTGATTTATCCACATCTTCTTTTACTTAAACATTGTTTCTTTAGATCCCAGAATCATTACTATAGCTACTAGCCAATAATAAGAAGAATCGAAAGTTAGTATTCAATACCTTTATAAACGCACCTATCTCCATATTTTCGATAAAAGGTATCATTTTGGTATCTAGTCCTGCTTATTGGATAGACTTACTGCTTCATAGTCGCTTTACATTTTCACTTCCACATAATCTACGTACACCTTCTCTACATAAAGAAGAATTGACCTGGCTTTGTTTCGAGTTCTATATGTAAGTAGGCAAGTTAATATGCTAACAGATGTTATATAACGCCATTTGTTCAGTTGTTCCTTAGTGGTGCTTAAAGTTTATGTAGACTCGCGTGACTTCAATTTGGTCTTTTTGAGTGAAAAATATACTTTTTTGATATGTTCCGTTTGTTTTTTGTTCGAACAAACCGTTTTTATAAGTTTTAATGAAAAAAGGGTTGCACTTAAATCGGATCTCCCTATAATGCGCATCCACCGACACGGAGCACAACGCTGAAAAGCAATGAGCTAACGAGTCGAGAGTCAAGTAAAACTTAGGTTTTGAGGCTTCGAAAAGAAACTTAAAATTAAGTGTTGACAACAAAATCGGGTTGAGTAAAATGCACAGCCCTTGAGGCGCGAAAGTGGCTCGAAACGTTCTTTAAAAATATGAAGCAATCATCTGTGTGGGCACTCGTACAGATTGAGTTCTAACAGCAGATTCTAGTTCGCTAGATGATGCAAATAAATTTAGAGTCTCAATTGTAACTGAGTGACTATATAGTCAATTCGTTTTGATTTTACTTTTTTGAAAAGTAGAAACAAACAATCAGAATTCAATGAGC
>NZ_JAKRFW010000101.1:0-3206 GCF_022347905.1 Pseudoalteromonas sp. Of11M-6
TTTGTGGTCCTCGGTAATGTGCTGTCGTCAATTCCGGTTGTGGCAAAGCGCGTTTATCAACCTTACCATTGACTGTAAGTGGAAATTGCTCCAACACCAAAAACTGGCTCGGCACCATATATTCTGGTAATTGTTCGGCGAGCGCTTCGCTCAAAATACGAGTAGCGCTATCCTCAGACATCTCACCAGATAGCATCACGTAAGCAATCAGGTATTTTTGACTTCCTTCCCCCCAACACAATACTGCGGCTTGCTTAACACCGAAAGATTCATTCAACAATTGCTCAATTTCAGCCAACTCAATACGATAGCCACGAATTTTTACCTGTTCATCGATCCGGCCTAAGTAAACTAATTGGCCAGTATCAGATTGTCGTACAAGATCGCCTGTACGGTATAATTTCTCATGCTCATTCGTTACAAATGGGTTACTCACAAAACGTTCAGCATCTAGCTCTGGACGCTTGATATAACCTTGTGCCACACCTACCCCACCAATATATAACTCTCCAACCGCCCCCTCAGGCAGCAGTTGCTGCTGATCATCAAGAATATAAGTTGTAACATTATCAATAGCAGTGCCTATTGTTACAGACGTATCGGGATGGAGCTTAGCTACAGTGGCACAAATAGTGGCCTCTGAGGGACCGTAAGCGTTATACATTGGATAGTGCTTTGACCACTGCTGCGCCAGTGCGGTACTACAGGCTTCACCACCCACCAATAAAGCGCGAAAATGGTAGTTTTGATGACAAGGTAGATGCTGTAAGTATGCTGGGGTTATGAGTGCATGAGTGATACCTTGATCAACCAAGTAATCTGCCATTTGCTGAGGATGATATTTATCAGCTTCGCTACAGATACATAGCGATCCTCCGTTCGTCAACCCCCACATCCATTCTAGGGTAAAGGCATCAAAGCTAGTAGAAGCTAGTTGCAACACTTTACTACTGTTATCTACTTGGAATTGTCTCCCTAAGTATGCCGCAAAGTTGACAGCTCCTTTATGTGCTATTTTAACCCCTTTAGGTTTGCCACTGGTGCCAGACGTATACACTATATATGCACTTGCCACATCACTATTTAAAATAGGGCTTGGTGGATTGTCTTGGCTATAGTTTGTCAGCGAGGTGTCAGCCATAACACAGCTAAAAGTACCTCTGAGTTCCACAAGTCTTTTTTCAAATTCACTACTGGTGAGTAATAATGATGCTTCAGAATCATTAAGGATGTAAGACACCCTGCCATCGGGGTAACTTGGATCAATAGTCAGGTAAGCACCTCCTGCTTTTAATACCGCAAGAACACTCACAAGCAGTAGTTCAGAACGTGGTAAACAAATAGCGACTGTTTGTTCTGGCGTAAGCTGATATTGTTCGATTAAATACCAAGCCATTGCATTTGCTCGCGCATTTAATTGCGCATAACTTAAACTTCTTCCTGCTGACGTAATAGCTAACGCTTCTGGCTGTCGTTCAACCTGTCGTTCGAACAATTCATGTAAACCGCAATTTGCAGCGGGGTAATTTGTATTACCTGCCGCCCTAGTGAGTAATCGAGTAAACTCTTGAGCATCTAGTATATTTAATTGCTTAATGGCAATATCTTGATCTTCATGATGAGCGGCTAACGTACTCAGTAAGTTACACAGATGTCGGTCTAGAGTAGTGATATGCTGGTGAGAAAATATTGCAGTGTCATAGGTCCAGTTGATTGTCACTTCATCTTTATTGATACAAATATTAATATCTAAATCGAACTTAGCTACTTTAACTTTTTGCTCCCGTCGCTCAACAATGAGAGCTTGATTTTGCGGTACAGGCTTCGATGAAAAGTCGTTTTGTGTTGCTAGTAAAATTTGAAATAACGGAGTATGTGAAGCAGAACGTTCACTTGCTAGTTTATCAACTAACTTTTCAAACGGCATATCCTGATGCTGCTGGGCTTCAAGGTGCACTTTCTTCACATGCTTAAAATAATCGCTCAGATCGTTGTAGTTGGTATTTACTCTTAATACTAAAGTATTCACGAACAGACCAACAACCCCATTCAACTCGCCTTGTAGTCGGTTGGCAATCGGCATACCCATCACGATGTCATGGCTACCACTGTGACGCGATAAAACTAAGGCACACAAGGCATGAGACAGCATAAACGGCGTCAAGGCATAATGCTTTGCCAAGCGACAAAGCTTACTCGCTACTTCACTGCTGAGTCGACTTGACACTTGCTCTCCCACGTAGTTCTTATCCGCTGGACGTTTAAAGTCTAACGGTAAGCTATGGACTTGTGGCATTGCAGCTAACTGTTGCTGCCAATACTGCCAATGCGTATCTAGAGTATCAGGCGTTAGCTGTTTACTTTGCCAAAGAGCGTAGTCCGCATATTGTAGGGATAAAGCTGTAAGTGGGTTTTGTTGACCTTGAGTAAAAGCTTCATAGAGCGCCCAACATTCGCGGGTCAAAATATCCATCGACCAACCGTCAGTGGCGATATGCGGCATATTAATTATTAAAATGCTCTTATCGACTTGGCATAGCAGTAGACTCACTTTAAGCATTACATCATCTGCAAGGTTAAATGTGTACTTCTGCTGCTCTTCAAGCCTCTGAGTGATTTCCGTCTCTTGTTCTTCACTCTCTAAATGCGTCAAATCTACCTGTTCGATGTTAAAATTGACTGTGTGTGCCGCGTGAATGATTTGCAGCGCTTGCTCATTGACATGTGCTTGATATGTAGTTCTGAAAATTGCATGGCGCTCAATCAAAGCAACGAAAACACGTTGCAATGCTGAAATATCAACTGCACCACTTAACGTTAAAGCCCGAGTGATATTGTAGGCATATGTGCCACCTTGCAAAGCATCGATAAACCACAAACGCTGTTGTGCAAAAGTCAGTGGAGCACTGTCTAAATTATCTTGTGCCTTAATCTTCTCATATGTGTGCTTTGCTTGAATTTCCTGGTGGCTTTGCAACCACATACCAAACTGACGAATATTGGGATGTGAGAATAAATCACCCAAAGTTACTTCAATGTCGAAATGCCGCTTAATTAACGCACTAAGCTTCACCGCTAACAGAGAATTTCCCCCTAACCTAAAGAAATCACCCGTTACACTTAACTCCTCTAGTGGTTGTCGCAGTACCTCTGCCCATATCTCTACCAGCGCTCGCTCTACACTATTCTCCGCCGCTTCATATTCC
>NZ_JAKRFW010000102.1:0-3112 GCF_022347905.1 Pseudoalteromonas sp. Of11M-6
ATCGCGTAGGCCTTTGACGATGTTTTTAACTTCCGTGGCGGATTGTTTTCCTAGGTCTTGCCAGTTGATGTCTCTTAGGTATTTAACTGGGTCGCCTTTACCGACTTTTCTTTGGGTAAAAAGCCGCAGCACGGCAAGCGCAGCGGAGAGTGATTCTCCGGTATTTTTTAAGATAACCTTGTCTATGGTTGTGACATGTCTTGGGCCTCTATTGGTGGCTTTGAATAACCCCTACAGCATCTGATTTTGAAGGTAGTGAAACGATGTTAGTATTTTAAATTAACTCGGACACGCGAAGCGCTAAGAAGTTATGAGTTGAGCTAGTGATCCTGACTTTTTAATAAAAGCTTTTATCTTAGATGTGTTGTCCTAATTTTCTCCGAAAATCAGCGAACACAGCTTTCGAATAATATCATTGCTTTCTAGCTCGTTCATTTAGAACTTTAAGTAAGTCAGAATCGCCTTTTACCCAGAACTTGTCATCATCAGGAAAAATATTCTCTGGGTACTCATTTGCAAAATCTATAAATTCACCGTTCCAATGTTGTGGTATGTACTTTTCCATTTGCACGCCCTCATGATAAAATGCGGCTACACTTTTAGCATCAAAGTCGATAAACATGATAGGGAATAAATCAGCAACATCCCACCAAGATCTAGCTGATGGGAACCTAGATGCCAGTCTCTTACTTAGTTCGCTGCAACTTATTTCATTACCCTGAATTTTATCCAGAAAAGTCTCAACATTATTTTCATCTAAAATATGGAGGCCGAATCTATCCGAGTTGTCAAGCTCTGGAACTTGATATCCATTTTCTATAAAAGCGTCTCTTAGTTTTACCAAATCTAATATCCATAACTCTCGTTCACCCTTAAACCAGCGAATTTTACTTTGATAGTGTATAACTACTATTACTACTTCGTTAATCATGACTAATAAAAATATTTTTAATGATAAGTTAACTTACTTAGAAAATACTCACGTTCTTTTTAATAAATAGATATGGATTCACATCCACTTGAGATTCTAATCATCTTCCTCATAAGCAAATGAACCGATAAAAACAGGGTCACTTTGAACAGAGCGTGTTATTTTTTTAGGGTCATAATCAAAATCAAACTGACAAATAAGCCACCTTGCTTTGGTAATACCGATTGACTTAGCAGAGTCTATGGCACTTTTTTCAAAGGAACTTGCATAAGATATTTCTGTAAAAAGTTCTGCAATATCGACAATTCTTGATTCTATATACTCAGATTCTTGATTTGCTAAGTCATAATAACCAACGCCACACAGATCTTGTAGAACATCAACTTCTATAGATTTATCCGCAGCTTCAACTCCAAGCCATATAGAAACAACACCTTCTTTTTCAAACCCCTGAGTATAATAGTCGTCTTCTTCTAGGCATTCCTCTTTGGTCATTTTAATGCGCCTTATTTATGAAATCCCTTGGGCAATGAAATATAACCACCTTCAACCCACTTTCTGATATTGTTTTTAAGGATCTAGACTTTCAGATCTTTTTATTATTTTTTGCAATTGATTGTAGATCTTTTCGAGTTTGGAGCTCTCGATCCTAGGGTGAGAGCATACAGTGTTAACTACCATTAACACTGAAGGTCAGCTCTGCCTCAAGTTCATCGTCAATTGAGGTTCGTACATATTTGCGACGTATCGAATCTCCACGACCAGTGTGTTTTACAAAGTTATAAACAACCGGTCTGAACAGTGCAGTTTTCCGCCGAAATTGGTTCACGTGTCTGACAAGCTCCTTTCTTAATTACGACACCCAATATCCAATGCTGATAAGGGGGCGCAAACTAATCATTTATTTTACCCATATTCAGCCTATCAAAGACGCTCAACAAAAGCTTCAAAACTATCTGAAACTAGTACAAAAACAGGACTTAATTCATCTGATTCATTATGATCCCAGAGTACAACTGACGGTTCAATATTGCTATCTTTGAAGTTTAAACATAAAAAGTCTCCACCAAAAACATGAGCAAAAGGAAGTAGCTCAGCACCCACTAAATCTTCATTGTCGGTTAGGCGCTCTTCAATCTGAGCGAGCACCACTTTTATTTCGTATTGCATAATATCGTCTGACAAATTTGAATCGTTTGTGATAAGAAGTGTTCGCTCAATCAACCGCTCCTCATTGTCTATGTCGTAAGTTAAGCCTTCAAAAGCAACGCCATTGTTGTTGCGGAAAAACTCGATAAATGAATGTGGAAGTTTAACTCTGCAAAAGCTTTCCAATTCAAATATGCTTGAGTTATTTAACTCATAAGAGTCATTACGTTTAGTGATCATACATAACCTCTATCTTTTGCGGTATGCCCAATGGCCTTTCGACCTTCCACCTTGGTGGTTAATCATATTATGAGGACCAAAAGGAACCAACTCCATAACACCAGGAATCTCTGAGTGATGCCAAGTGTTACCATCTCTCATACCTACAGGCAACTTTTCGTCGAGCCACTTAAATTGAATGTAATCTGATTTTTTCCATAGTCCTTCTGGTAATTCTAACTTTGCTTTAATTAAACCAGCTGACGCAAAGTCAGGGTATTTTGTTCCAGATTTAAACGAAACATTATCAACCAAACCTTTATCAATAGCCTTTTGCTTGATTGCTCTTTTTTCCTTAATAGTAAGCTTATCGCCATCTGGAAAATCTTTCCAAGACCAAGGTTTATTTGAATTAATTAAACTCGCATAATCGGAAGCTTGTATCTCTAGTTTTTCAGCTAGTAACAACTTGTTTTGACCGCTGGGCAGCTCATTCCCTTTTGGCGATTCCAATTCATCGGCTTTGGCTTTGGTGGGCTTGTCGGTAACGCCTCGAATTGGTGATTGGCCTTGATACTCATCCAGTGCTTTATTAACTCGCTGTCCGATTTCTTGGGCGGCTTGTTGCATATGCTAGTCGATTTTGGGGGTGACGTCGTCTAGGCGCTTTACCGTGGCTTGCATGCCTTCGATGGCGGCGTCTGGAAGTGGTAAGTCGTAGTGCCAACTGGTAGACATGTCATCAAGTGAATCGCGTAGGCCTTTGACGATGTTTTTAACTTCCGTGGCGGATTGTTTTCCTAGGTCTTGCCA
>NZ_JAKRFW010000103.1:0-3107 GCF_022347905.1 Pseudoalteromonas sp. Of11M-6
ACGCTCAAACAACTCATGCAATAAACAGCTCGGCACCTCAACATCCTGAGCTGTACTATTCAACTCCGTGAGCAAATAAGACCGCTCTCGCTCACTTAAAAGCTCAACCTCCGCAACCTTCAAGGCCTTCGTCAACCCCAATAGCAAACGCTTATAATGTCCGCCTAAACGTGCCAAACTCGCCGAATTATAGTGCCCCGCCCCGCCTTCTAAGCGAATACTCAACCCTTCCGATACATGCGCCACTACCGTTAAGTCGTAGTTCGTCCCTTCCGTTGTCTCCGCTGTCGTAACCTCTAGCCCCGACTGCTCATCCGCTTCACTTAACTGCGCATCAACCGGATAGTTCTCAAATACAAATACGCTATTAAACAGAGGCTCTCCCAACGGCGACTGTTTTTGTATTTCATACAACGGATAGTAGCTATGCCCTTCTCGTGCCACTTGCTGTTCGTGCTGCGCCTGCAATAGCCCAAGCACCGTCTCTTCTGCACCGCTCTCTACAACCACCGGTACTGTATTGATAAACAAACCTAATATCGACTCGACACCCGCAAGACTTGCCGGCCGCCCTGACGTCACCGAACCAAACACCACCGCACCTTGGTTGCCATAGCGCTGCAACAACACACCCCATGCCGTTTGTACGACTATATTTAACGTCGTTCTCGCTTCCGCCGCCAACCGTTGTAACGCCGCCGTCTCTGATACACTAAACTCAATGCGATACTCGCCCTCTCCTGCTCCCACCTCTCCTTGCTCCGCTGGCAACTGAGTATGGCTACTCAGCGGTGCTAACGTGTCTCGCCAAAACGCTACCGTCTCCTCCTTGTCTTGCTCACTCAGCCACTGAGCATAATCTCTATAACTGTATTCTGGCGCTCCACTTGCTAACGGTATACCCGCACACAGCGCTTCATAACATTGCTTTATCTCCTTAAATACCAACGGAATACACCACCCATCCAGTAGCGCATGGTGGTAACTCCAGAGCAACGTATGTTCATCTCCTACATTAAATAAGCTAAAGCGCATCAGTGGTGCTGCATCTATCGCAAAGGCTTTGCGCTTATCCATACGCTGATAATCGTCTAAATAATGTTGCTGCTGCGCCTGTGACATCTCCCTTAAATCTTCTTCCTTCCAAGGCAGTACCGCATGTGCGCTCACCCTTTGATGCGCATTCCCTTGCTCTATTCCTACAAATGCCGTTCTAAAAATATTGTGCCGCTCTATTACCGCTAACCATGCAGCTTTAAATGCGCTTGCATCCAAATCCTTGAAGCTTATCCGAGTCTGCGTGACATAACTCCCTGCTTCCAACAAACCATGGAATAACAGCCCCTGTTGCATCCCCGTCGCTGGATATAAATCTGCAATATCCGACCCAATATCCCATCGCTCTAACTCTTCCGTAGTCACCCTCGCCAATGGAAAATCACTCGGTGTATAAGGCCCAACGCCCACCGCCTTACAATGCGTAATAACGTCTCTTAAGGCCTGCTCATAAGCCTTCATCAACGTCGATAGCGCTCCCTCGCAATAACACCCTGTGTCATAATTCAGCGTAAAACCTAAACTGCCAAATACCACCTTCCCATTTAACACCAGCTCTTCTTGTGCTATCCGAGCTGCACTTATATGTTGCCCTCTATTTTCCTCTGCTATGCTAAAGGTGCCCGTCTGTTTTACCGTTTGGTCAAACTGCCCTAGGTAATTAAACTGCAAAGCCGGCATCGTCTTATCCGCAAGCTCGCTATCACCGCACAGGTACTTTAATACGCCATAGCCTATCCCCGTATCCGGAACCTGACGGTATTGCTCTTTTACCGCCATCAAAATACCACCGACATCCTCCGCTGCTTGCACGCTTAGCTGCAATGGATACATACTGGTAAACCAGCCTACGGTTTGACTTAAATCTATTACCCCCGCAACTCCCTCACGCCCATGCCCTTCTAGTGTCACCGATAGCGTTTGAGCACCACTACAACGTTGATGAGCTAACCACAAAGCCGCCAAGAGTACTTCATTCACCTGAGTTCGATAACTCTGTGGCACCATCGTGAGCAAAGCCTGCGTCTCATCCTCACTCAATTGGATTTGTAATTGTCGCCGTACACCTGCTTGTACCTGCTCATGACCATAATGCTGTTGCCAACTATTATCTGCCTCTAGTTCTCGCCAATATGAGCGTTGCTGCTGAAGCCCTTCACTCTCGCTATAGCGCTGTAAGTGTCTTCCCCACTGTTGATAACTATGTGTCTTATCACCAAGCTGCAATGCTTCTCCCGCTTGGTATTGTTGATAGAGCTGTGCTATGTCTGACAGCAAAATACGCCAAGAAACCCCATCCACAACTAAGTGATGTATCACCAACAGCAAGCGTCCTGTACCCGCTTTGTTCGCCAAATAGACCAATCGTAATAACTCACCATCTATCGGTGATAAGCTGCGCTGCGCTCGCTCTGCAATAGCCGTTAAACTCTCTGCCTCTCCATCCCACTCATGCTGCTCTATGCAGTTTGATAGCGCCAATGCTTCCAAGGCTTGATACCAACCTCGCCACTGCCCCTGTGATTTATCAAAACTGAGCCTCAATGCGTCATGTCTCGTTACCAAAGCTTGCAACATCGGTATCAGGCATTGGGTGTCAAAATCCTCTGGGGTACTTAATAGAACCGACTGGTTAAAGTGGGCTAACGCCGTTTCGTTTTTGAAAAATGCCTGCTGAATAGGCAGCAATGGCATCTCTCCTATCACCGCCTCTTGTGCTATCGTGTATCCTTTGCTCTGCTTTACACACCGTGCTAATGCCACGATGTGTTGATGACGAAACAGGTCTTTAACACTAAAATACAGGCCTTGCTCCGCTGCCCGTGAGACTAGCTGAATTGATAATATTGAGTCGCCACCTAGGGCAAAGAAGTTTGCCTCACAGCTCAGTGACGCTTGCGGTATCTTTAATAAACTCGACCATAATTGCTGCAATTGCGCTTCTGTTTTATTTTGTGGTCCTCGGTAATGTGCTGTCGTCAATTCCGGTTGTGGCAAAGCGCGTTTATCAACCTTACCATTGACTGTAAGTGGAAATTGCTCCAACACCA
>NZ_JAKRFW010000104.1:0-2995 GCF_022347905.1 Pseudoalteromonas sp. Of11M-6
CGTTGACTTAAACCCTATTCGAGCTAAATTAGCCCCAACACCTGAAACCTCTGACTTTACCAGTATCAAAAAGCGTATCGACCATGCAAGGCAAGGGAAACAACCAAAAAGCCTATTACGGTTTGCGGGAAGCCCCAGATAACATATGCCAAAAGGGCTGCCTTTTGAACTCAAGTTTTATATAGAATTAGTTGAGCTTACCGGTCAATGTATTCGCACCGACAAAAGCGGTGCCATCTTTGAGTCTCAACCTATTCTGTCTCGACTAAACATCGAACCTGATAACTGGATGAAGCTCACTACACAATTTTCTCGGGTTTTCCACGGCGCGGTGGGTCGAGAGCAAGTACTCACAGCTTATTGTGGAACCCTTAAAAAACGACGGCGCACAAATCTAGCAAATTGTGAACGCTTGCTAGCTTAACCAAATAACGCCTTTAGCGATACCCCCTCAAGCTGTGCAAATTACAGCGCCCTTGTCGTGCGTGATACACTAGTTTTAGTGTCGAAAAATGAGCAAACACCAACAACTACCTTATTTTAGAAGCGCTTTTGATACGAATAATGAACAACCTTGTACAAAGCTAAGTCGAAACTGCCATAACCATGGTAAGCAAATAGTAGTGGCTGTCAGTATTGTTTGCTGGACAGAAATCATTTTCGTTTTTCGGTTAAGCCAATGCAAATCGTATTAGGTTGTGTATGGATAGTGCAGCTTTGATGACAAATAATTATGGGTGTCTTTATAACCCCCTTTAAAGAGGATTCATCAAGAATTTGTCTCGATGGTGCGGTGGAAAATATGGCCCTATTCAGGCGCTTTGTAATGAATATGCTCAAGCAGTGTGAATGCGGCTTACCGAGTCAACGCAGCAAATTGAAAACAGCTGGCTGGAACGACAAATTTAGGGCACAGGTGTTCTTTGGCTTATAAGTAATCAAAGTATGCTCCGCCCCTGACATAGAAGCCACCCCACCGATTTCATCGATCTCTGTAAACAAACAAAATGTTGTTTATAAAGATCATGCTGATTTCAGAAAAGTAAGCCTTAGCAATGCTGTTGAAGCAAAACAGTTTGTAGCTTGGTTGCTTACCGTGTAACTCGTAAATAAGCATACTCGTTGAACAGTTACGTGTCCTATAGATATTAGTCAAAAGACGCCAAGCGCGCCTTTGTTTGTAAACATAAGATAATTAAGTAAACTCACTTTTTAGTTTTAAGTTTTTTATCAGTTGAATATCAACCCAATATTGTTTTCCTTCATAAACACGTTTGCCGCTTCCATTCACATGCCAATCACCTCGAATAAAGAAAAAATATTTTCCATCAGGTGATAATTGAGGGGAGCTTTCCTGTTTTTCTGTATTAATTGCTGTCCCCATATTTATAACCTTCGACCAAGTACCATCTTGCTCTTTAAAACTAATATAGAGATCAGATTGGCCAAAACCCTCTGCTCGTTGCACACTCCAAATCAAATATGACTCATCAGGCGCTATCATAGAACCAGCAATATACTCTCCTTGATTCATATCGTCTCTTAGCTTTATGGGCTCTTCATACTGCCCGTTGATAAGTCGAGAGTAATACAAAGCGCCAACAACACCTCGCTTTTTATATCCGGTAAAGTAATAAGTGCCACTTGCAGAAACCGATCGTCCATGAGCCATATGTTCTATGAACGCGCCTGGGCTTTTAGGCTCAGACCAACCACCCCCTTCGCGCTCTCGATACATTTTACCGATAAACATTTTGTTACCATCATAAGAAAACTGCGGCCAATGTAGATCTGTTTCTGACGCCTTTCCCCACTGATTATTTTCTTTATGGATAACAAAGAAACCTCGCTTTTTGTCTTCGCCTATCGCTTTGGTGAAGTAAAAAGACTGCATATCTGGCGTGAATGTACCGCTTTCAAACTCCCCGTTTGGTGAAACTATTTTAGGCTCAAAGATCTTCGGCACTAAACCCGGTGGCTGCTCACCAAAATACATACTTTCTTTTACATTGGTTTTATCTTCAGCATGATTCATAGAGCAACCGCTGAGATTTAAAAATAATAGGGTGAGTAAAGCTAAATTCGACTTCATGGTTTGTCCTTAATGGTGATTTAAGAACCACTGACATTAGCAGTTCAAATACAAAAAACCTGACGTCTTGATGAATTGTGCCTGATTGTTACTCATACTGTCTTTTTAAGTGCGTAGTACCACAAACTTACGATTTAAATAAATAGAAAAATATCTAGTAAGAAATTGTATTTAATAAATAAGTTTTCTGCTTTGGCTTTTAGAATGCAAACTTCAGAAACCCATAAGGGGAAATGAGTTATGAGATTTTTAAGACGGATTAATTTGAACCGTTATAAAAAAGGCGCTGAATGCGCCTTTAGTATCTTGATTTTGAGGGCATATAAGCCTGTAGAAGTTGAACAAGTAAACCAAAGACTAAACCAAAGACACCCACCACTAATTTGTGCCTTTTTTAAAAGTCGTCTACGCTCTAATTCTGCACTCAAAGGATTGAGGAAAACAAAGGATGGCTACTGCCCGTAAAAATCAAATCAGCTTAACCGACACCAAATACTACCACTGTATCTCCCGTTGCGTGAGGCGCGCGTTTTTATGCGGTGAAGATAAATTGACCGGAAAATCCTATGAACATCGCCGTGATTGGGTTGAAGAAAAGCTCCTGATATTGGCAGCTGTTTTCTGTATCGACGTCTGTGCTTATGCGGTGATGAGTAACCACACTCACCTTGTTCTGCACGTTGATGATAAAAAGGCCAAGCGCTTATCAGATAAAGCCGTTGTAATACGCTGGCACAAGCTGTTTAAAGGTAATTGGGTAACTTGGAAGTTTATCGAGGAAGAGCCTCTAAGCGAGTCGGAACAGTTGATACTCAGTGAATATGTTACCAAATACAGACAAAGACTGGCTGATATTAGTTGGTTTATGCGGGTACTCAACGAGGATATTGCCCGTAGAGCAAA
>NZ_JAKRFW010000105.1:0-2784 GCF_022347905.1 Pseudoalteromonas sp. Of11M-6
GTAAGGATAACTAGGAATTATGAAATTATACGAATTTGTAGAAAACAAGTTGAAGAACACGTTGTTTATAGCGACCAACTCAATTGATATAGCTACACTGGCTGAGCTTGGAGTTGTAAATTTCGGAATTGTGTTGAACATTGGCGAGCAAGATAAATCATTATTAAATAATACTCATGTTTTCGACTTATCAACATGCAGAAAAAAAGTAAACTCTGTAAGTGAATTACCTAGTTTATTCAATGCAAAAGAATATCTTAACAGTATCATTAATGAGGTGCAGAACATCTGGTTGTTTCGGCCTTATCCATGGAGTGATGACTTTGAATTGAAAGGTAAAAAGCTTTTATGCAATCCATTTTTTAGTTATCAAAGTATTTCAAGAAAACTTCACCAAGATCATATTCTTTACACTATGGGGACAAATGCTTTAAGAAGCCATATAGCCTTTAAAGAAGAGCTTCTTTCTCGAAAGATATTAGTGTCACTTACTAATATCTCTAACGATACAAGTCGACTTTTTTTCTCTTCATTCTCTACTGGATGTAGTGGTGTTAGTACTAAACTGACCAGTGCACAACTTAGTGAAAACCTTTATATAAAATCAGACCGATTAATAAATAAAAGCATTCCACTTTGTCAGAATGCAGTTATAATTGGTGAGGATGTAATAAAGTATCAACCAAAGGTAATTATAGTTAGGCATAAAGGAGATAGTCTAGTTTATGGAGGGGGAGATTTCCTTGCATGTAATGACTTTATTCCAGATGAAGTTTTTAAAAAGATGTCATACATAACTCATCATGTCGGAATTACATTGAAGAAAATGGGATTCTTAGGAGTTATAAATTGTGACTATATATACTCAAAAAATGAAAATGATTTAATTTTTATAGAAGTAAACCCTCGTTATTCTGCATGCACTTTCATTATTGATAAATTTTTCTCTTCTAGGTGTAAGGATTTAATGCCTACCGTTCTCCACACATTGGCATTTTATAAGGATCAAGTTTCTATTTTTGATAAAAAGGAACTAAATAGCTATAAAGATCCTGACACTTTCATACCATTGCCTTTCGAAAAGGGAGATTGGGTTTCATTTTTAAATGAAAATGAAACAAAAGATAAAACTCAAACTTTCTGTCATAGGATTGTTTCTAATCCTGAGTTCCCCGTAACTCTTACTTCTTCATCAAAATAGCTCTAATATTTTCATTACTCATAACCTCTTTGATAGCCGCTCTTTTAATTGAAATATGAATCTCCTTTTGCCGTATGAGGGCTCTCAAATCCTCTACTATTTTCAGTTCTTCAATGGATAAGCTTCTTTGACTTGAACGTCCAGATGGTTTGAAATTGTTATCACTTAACCTTTTATTTATTTCTTCTTGATCTATATTAGATAATGAAAGTTTTTTATTGTTTCTTTTTTTATCTATCATTGATGGTACAAGTGAAAACTCTATTATTGCTCCATTATTAAACTCTTTTTTAAACTTAAATCCAAGTAGAGAAAGAAGAAGAGTCAATTGCCAGAAATTTTCAATTAACTCTTTAGTTTGAATTAGAATTTGCTCTATTACTGAACCTGTCCGTTGCGAAAGCACATTAGAATCTTTGATTTCGGATAACGTTAGAAGCTTAAATGAAAACTCAGCTAACGCTTGTCTAGACTCTAAGTTAAATGATGAGGAGCGATCAATAACTTCAATGGCAACATGTGTCTCAATATTTATTTGAGTAAGCTTTTCTAACTTAAAAAATATAAGTGCCTTTTGCTTTTCATTCATTCTATATTGAATTACAAAGTTAGCTAAAGCCTTTAGCTTTCTATATATTGAAGGGGAATTTATTCCGTAGTAAATAATCAACTCCATCAGAGATAGAAAGTTATGTGGTGAAATGGGCTTCCCCGTACTCTCATCTGAAAAATCATCAATAGCTTTCTCTATAAAATCAGAGTTAAAAGTTTCTCCAATTATAATTGATTCCAAAATTGAAAGATTTACATACTCGAAAATACCACCTGTATTTATAATACTCTGTTTAGATGTAGATATGAAGGATAAAAACTCGCCACCAATTTTATCAGTATAAAAGCTATCCCCCCTACTATTTAAATGAACTTTTATATTTTTGCAATTTACAATAAACTCAACACCAATTATATTTATTAGTTTTTCAAAAGTAATTTCTATTTTTTCTATATTGCATGATGAAATAGTCATACCTTTTACATTGTTTGACATTAAGTTGAGCTTGTCGAATGAGCAATTTTGTAGCTTTGAATCCTCTAAAGAAATACTATTAAAATTAACTCCAAAAATATCTGTATCGGAAATGCTGCACTCTCGCAAACCTATATCTTTAAGCTTCGTATTAATTAACTTAGTTCTTTTGTTGTCACTAGAGGAAAAAGTTATATTGGAACTGCTTGAACGAAATATTCCAACATAAACCTTTTCATTATTAACAAAAAAATATCTCTTATCGTTTTTTATCACACAGCCTAAAAAGCATGCATTTGTTAAGTTTGTATATTCAAATGCACAATTTATAAATTCACAATCTTGAAACTCTGTCCCGCCAATATCAGCATGCCTAAAATCGCAGCTTATGAATATTTTATTTCTAAAAAATGAGAAATTCATATCACAGTGAGAAAATATACAGGAATCAAATACTTCTGCGGCTAAATGCCGCTCATGCGTGAATGATTGATACGAGTAATCTTGATTAAATAGCTTAGCTACTAACTCAACCATAATTCCTAGTTATCCTTAC
>NZ_JAKRFW010000106.1:0-2646 GCF_022347905.1 Pseudoalteromonas sp. Of11M-6
TGAGTGCGCTTTGTTCATTGTTGCTCAACTTTTGCCTAGATTACTAGGCGGCAAGTCGAGCGTCGCGACCAAAACACACTCAGGAGAACAAAAATCAAATAGCGAAGGCCAACAGGCCCTAGTAAATTGAAAAAGCCAGCTTCATCAAGCTGGCTTTTCTGTTAACCTTGCTGGATTATTCAAAGCCTAGATTAACTTAGGCTCAAGAAAGCGATTAATCCCACCCCAAGTAACAATCGGTAAATGACAAATGGCATCATGCCCATGCGCTCTATGATTTTCAGGAAAAAGAAGATACAGGCATAAGCTGAGATAAACGACAGTGCTGCACCACTTAATAACGCATTCCAATCAACCACTTCATCGCCGGTAGCAAGCTCTAAACTGTAATACAATCCCATCATCGAAATGACTGGAATAGACATTAAAAACGAAAAGCGCGCCGCACTTTTCTTATCAAGCCCAAGTAATAAACCTGCGGTGATGGTAATACCTGAACGCGATGTGCCAGGAATAACAGCGGTAATTTGCGCAAGCCCCAGTATCAATGCGCTTTTCCAGTTTAAGGCAAATTCGTCTTTGATTTGTTTCGCTTTCACGTCGGCATACCAAAGCAGTAAACCAAATACTATCGTCGATGTTGCAATCACCCAAGCACTACGTAAATAAACTTCTACGATATCCTTAAGCAGTGGAGCTAAGATCACGAATGGAATAGTGGCAACCACAATACACCAAGTCAGTCGGCTTTCTTTCGAGTGCGTACCTGAGAATGATTTGAACCATCCTGCCAGTAGGCTGACAATGTCTTGTCGAAAATAAATAACGACAGCCAGCAAAGTACCAACATGAACAGCAACATCAAAGGCAAGACCCTGATCTTGCCAACCTAGTACCTGTGAAGGTAGCAGTAAGTGGGCAGAACTCGAAATAGGTAAAAATTCAGTGAGACCTTGAATAATTGCAAGGACGACAATCTCAATAAAGCTCATTGCTTGGGAAACTCCACTTTCCATAATTTTTGAGTTGGGTTGTGATACTCCTGCCATAACTGAGCAATGCTTTTACCCTCAACAGGATGGATAAAATCAGGAGCTAGTTCAGCTAATGGCTGAAGCACGAAGGCATTTTTGGTTATTTCATCCCGAGGCAACTGAGCGGGTGATGAACAAATAAGGTGGTCATAAAAGAGAATATCGAGATCTAATGTGCGTGGACTAAACTTCTTTTCACTACAGCGACGACCATGATCGTATTCTATCGACTTGAGCAGTTTATATACTTCGTCTAAAGACAGCTGTGTTTGTGCAGCAAAGACCGAATTATAAAAGTTATTTCCTGCAAATCCGACGGCTTCACTCTCAAACACACTCGAATGTTGAAAATCCGGAAAGTGTTTTATCAATACCCTCAAGCCACTCAGCAAATTTTTTTCTTTTTCTATGTTTGAGCCGAGACTGATAAAAATTTGTGCCATGATAATTCTACTTCTTACGCACAATTTCTACACCAACCGTTTGTGCTTGTGGCACGGCAGCAGGTTTACTCACTTTTATAAGCACTTGTTGGACATTAAATTCATTTAGGATCATTGCGGCAAGCTGTTCAACTAACGTTTCTAATAGCTCAACTGGTTTTGCTTGGGTATGCGCAATAATACGCTCACTCACTTTAGCATAATCAACCGCCAAACTAATATCATCATGGCGAGCGGCAGCGCTAATATCGGTCAACATCTCAACATCAAAGTAAAGGCTTTGTTTACTTTCTTTTTCAAAGTCGTACACTCCTATTATGGCTTCGACGTGTAGCTGTGAGATATAGACTTTATCCATGTAAACTCCAAACATGTTTATCGCTGTAATTCACCCGCATTTTCTAATCGCAATTCGCGATCTGTGCAGGACTTAAGACCGCCGATCATAGCCCAAAACAACGCAATAAAAAATAAGGAAGACAGTGTTAATCAGTTTAATGTGCGTATGTGCTTATTTATTGGGATCGATTTCCTCAGCGATTCTGGTTTGTCGGTTATTCAATCTACCAGATCCACGCTTTAATGGTTCTAATAATCCAGGCGCAACCAATGTATTAAGATTGGGAGGAAAGATCCCAGCTGCGCTGGTGCTCGTCTTCGATATTTTAAAGGGAACCATCCCGGTGTGGGGAGCCTACTTTCTGAAAATAGAACCTGTGTGGTTAGGTGCAATAGCCGTAAGCGCATGCCTTGGTCACATTTATCCTATTTTCTTCCACTTTAACGGTGGTAAAGCGGTAGCAACGGCATTTGGTGCGCTATTACCCATCGGCTTGTCATTGGGTGGGCTATTGATTAGTACGTGGCTCGTGGTGCTAGCGCTAACACGCTACTCTTCACTCGCAGCGATTGTCGCAGTCGCAGCAGCTCCACTTTACACATGGTGGATAAAACCGCTTTATACGGTGCCGGTAAGCTTTTTAACTGTGGTGATTATTATTCGTCATAGGGCAAATATAAAAAGACTCTTGAGTGGTAAAGAGCCCAAGGTGGGGAAAAAGTCTAAAGACTAGGGCCTGTTTACCTTTCAAGTTTGTTTTTGCAGCAGTTTGATTGGTATTTGTACAAGGCAGAGCCTGCGTAGCATAGTTATTCTATGTGAGTCAGGC
>NZ_JAKRFW010000107.1:0-2436 GCF_022347905.1 Pseudoalteromonas sp. Of11M-6
AAAGCACTGGATGAGTATCAAGGCCAACCACCAATTCGAGGCGTTACCGACAAGCCCACCAAAGCCAAGGCCGATGAATTGGAGCCGCCAAAAGGGAATGAGTTACCGGGAGGGAAAGGGTTGCACCCTCTCAAAGCAGGCATGAAAGCATACAAGGTCCCCTGTTTTAAACCAAGTGATAACTTAAGGAAAAAACATAAGGGCGACTTACGTGCTTTAGAGCATAATTACGCAAGGCAGCTTAAGAATCAAGAAAAAGGCTTAAATGATTTAACCATTGGTGAATACAGAGAAAACCGCGATCGATACAGAAATATGAAGCGTAAGGGGACTGGAACTGCTCAAAATGATTATAGGGAGGAGTTCCGATCAGATTTATTTGAGTCACTAAAAGAATCATACGGTAGAAACAAATCACGTACTGAAGCAAAAGAATTAGCCGCGCAAAGAACAACAGAAATTATGAAAAATTTACATGCATTACACGACCCTGATATGGGCGCTGGCGGTTATGATAAGGTTACTCGTCTGGGCGATAAAAGGGTTAATGAATCTATAGGTCCGCAGTGGGCTAAAGCACCTATAGGAAGTAAAAAAGGGGATAAAACACGCGTGGAATTAATGGATGAACAAGTTGAAAAAGCATTTAAAGAATATGGCCCAGATGCTAAGTTGAACATTCAACTTGAGCGCTGCCCGTTAAACAAAAAGTAAAGTAGAGAACCCATGATAGAGACGAATGATGACGATTTAGCCTTTTTTTTAAGCGAATTTGGCCAACCAACAACAATTGTACCCGCGACTACCGCTGATATAGAAGCGTATCGAGGTAAGCTGCCTGATCAGCTACTTGAATACTGGCAAATACTCGGCTTCAGCGGTTTTGCCGATGGCTTATTTTGGCTGACAAACCCCGCGGATTATCAAGACATCCTTGACCGATTTTTAGAAGATACCCCGTTTGAGCAAGATGATATCTATTATGTTATAGCGCGAAATGCATGGGGAAATTTAAAACTCTACGGGGAGAAAACTGGACATTCTCTAGAAATCAGTCCCTACCTTAATTGGATGCGAACAAAAAAAGGGAGCCAGCAAGATATTGCAGCTGGTAAGGCTAACCAAACCGCAAAAGATTTTATAGCGCTTCAAGACCCTGAGCGACTTGATATTAAAAATAACCAAGGGAAACCTCTTTTTCCTGCGACATTAAAAAAACATGGGCCACTCAATGCCGATGAAGTGTACGGCTTTGCACCATTTTTATTTATGGGTGGCGAGAAAAAAGTCAAGAATATTGAAAAGTGCGATATTTTTGCCCATTTGAATTTAATTGCCGACATGGGTGATATGGAAATCATTGATATGGCTTCTATGGTACGTGGCGCTATTAAGCAGCATGAATAACGCTGTATTGTGACACTTGTTGTGATTCAATCAAATAGGACACGACGCTTTCGTGCCCCATACTGGAGGAATGTCTATTTGGGGTGGAGGCTATAAAAAGTAACAAGGAGCAAAAAGTGAATATAATTTGGGAAGAATATGTAGATCCTCCTTTGCAAGGTATCTCGAGCAATGAGATCTCAACTATAGAGGCCATTATAGGTTTTATACTACCTGCTGATTACAAATCTTTTATAGTTGACAAGCAGGGGTTAGTACCATCTAAAGAGGTAATTGAATCAGGTGACTTAGCACCCGTACCGTTAGGACCGTTATTTCACGTTTTAGAAAATTGTTCCTCTGAACACATGCTATATAGTGCTCTGGAAAAATTTAATAAATGGAAAGATTTATATCCGAATATCTTTCCTATTGCTGATGCCGGAGGTACTGGCAACTTTTTTGCCTATAATTTTAATATTGATCATTCAAATCCACCTATAATCTTCGTGAATGTGGAAGAAGATCTTGATTCACCAGAAGCTTTTATATATGTTTCAAGAGATATAAATGAACTTCTCAATAATTTGAGAGCTTAGTAACCTAATCTGAATCTGGATATATCCTCCATACGTGCTTCTAGGCTTACCCAAGGGTGTTGACTTGTTTTACACCCTTAGCAGTTCTGTGGATAGAGACTAAGAGGCGTAGTGCCGCACGGTACGATGTGTGCATCGCAGGGCAAAACTGCCGGAAAATTCTAGCCAAACTTCGGGTAAACTGAGTTGCTCAGCCTGAAACTGATATAGCTCAACCAGTCTGAGCACCAAAATGTCAATATTCAGAATCGGCTAAATAGAGGTCAATAGACAAAGTCATCTTAAAAAATACCGAGAATCCCTCTCGGCTGCGCTTGCCGTGCTGCGGCTTTTTACCCAAAGAAAAGTCGGCAAAGGCGACCCAGTTAAATACCTAAGAGACATCAACTGGCAAGACCTAGGAAAACAATCCGCCACGGAAGTTAAAAACATCGTCAAAGGCCTACGCGAT
>NZ_JAKRFW010000108.1:0-2307 GCF_022347905.1 Pseudoalteromonas sp. Of11M-6
ACAGGTATTCCACGGTGCAGTTGGTCGAGAGCGGACAATAACCGCTTACTGTGAAACACTGCAAAAAAGACGGCGGACAAACCTAACAAACTGCGAGCGCTTGCTGGCTTAGCAAAACTCACATTCTCAACGCTAGAATTTCTTACTGCTGTATTTACAGCGCTTTGTCGTGCGCGATAAACCTGTTTTGTTGAATAGATACGCCTGAGCGCTAAAAATTAGCCTATCTGTAAACGTTTTTGACCAAAGTGGTTGAAGTATTTTTATACTTTTTTACTTCACTTCCTCAGCTTGGATGCTAATTGTGATGGGTGTCATTTGTTTTTTCAATACTGTAGCTCCCGTATACCACCTTAATCACTAAACGTCACGCATAGTAAAAATGCCACGCGTTGTGAATCACTCTTAAACAGATTATTAAGTTTCATATTCGTTGGCATTAAATTCTTGCAGTGCGTCTTTTAAACTTGCAAACAGTGGCTCATAGTTTTGTCTTAAGGTGTTGGAGAAATCTGGATTTTCACCACAAAACTGAAATAGAAATAGCGAACGCATTTCAGCAAAAGTGCAGAGATCAGAAATAGATCGAGCTATATGCGCAGCTTTAACCCATGCTTGTTCTTCTGTCGTACGCACACATCGCTCCCACACCATAGCAACACCGTCACCATCTTTATGGATAAGATGACTACTCATCCCGTAGTTATAGCCTAAATGGATCAAAGGATTAAGCCTCGTATCATTAGACTTGCTAAACTCTTGTATGATGTGGCTAAACGACCACTTTTGTTCTAGCTGTTTTCGTTGCTGCTTATTTGTATCACCTCGAATACTGTCCACTTGTTCTGGTTCTAGTGTTAGTTCTTGAATTGAAAGCCAATTATGCATATCTTGTGGGTCTACTTCTGCTAACAAAGAACTCGCACGATCACTTCGTTTAATAGCAGAGTAACCGGGAAGAACCTCCCAATATTCATTAACTTTCGTTAGCACTTCCTCTTCAGAGCCATTCAGCATGTAGATGTACTTGGTAACGCCTTCAATTATTGTACGGTTAATAATTTCAGCATCCCACTCTTGACCATGCTGCAACAAAATAAGTGAACTCTCTGAGCTAAAGTGACAAGATAAGTACAACTGGGTACTTACAAACCTAACCATGGGATGCATGTTTTGAAAATCTTTATCTAGAAAAGGTTTGCAATGCTCAAAGTGCTCACCAATGAAATGGCTAGCCATTGCAACCCAAGATTTAAACCTAACGTCCATAGTTACCTCGTGAAACTTAACGCCCTGTTAAGAGGTGAGCAACGCAATACCGATGCCACCGCATACCACCTTAATCACTAAAACCAACGCATAGTGAAAATGCCACGCGTTGCGAATCCCTCTTGAACAGTTTGTTATGCAACTGGAACCCCGTCAAAACAGATTACTGCATAAAGATAACGACCTTCTTGAGTAGACGCCCAAATTTCGCCGTTTTTCCCAAGAGATTTTTTTGCATAACCATGTTCTGAAAGCCACTGAAGTGACTCTTTAACTTGAACTCGAGTCAAACTAGTTTCTTTTGATATTCCTGAAACATAGCGCCACGTATATTCGTGGCTTTGTAAAGACTCTAAAACAGATTTAGCATTGTCAGGGACTAGACTAACATTAGGTACCTGAGATTCGGTTTCGTCAAACAAATCAGTAGGAGATTCTATTTCCTTTTCTAATACCGCTTTGATCTGCTCTTCTCTAAGTTGTGCTTCAACGCCAGCTGCTTTAAAACTTTTGAATTTATCCAGATTCGCGAATACTAAGCCGAGAAATCCTGCTGCAATGGTTAATCCCATTTCGGCAGGCTTACTATTGTAGCCAAAGTAAATAGAAACCCCGAGTAAGACGAAAGCAGATACCATTTCCAAAACTTTATTTGATTCAATCTTCATTGCTTGATGACCTACTCCGATTTCAATTAAGTTGCATAACACCGCAATATGGGGCGTATAAATGCTTGGCTAAAATTAGCGAAGAATGAGCGCCAGCCAAGCGTTAGACGTCCCATTTATAATTGCCTTGTTAGCTATACTATGCACCAATATAAGAGTTGATTAAAACACCAGACATACCAACTATGATAAAACCGAAAAAGAAAATAACGACGGTTCGCTCTGGTATCGCATGCACAATTAAAGACGGCATTTGTTTAAAAATGACTATAGGCGGAACAAACAATACAGAATGACATTCAAATTTTTGATATTGCTTCCATACTTTTAAAAGAAACAACTTTACGCCTGTTAAATACATTAATACAAA
>NZ_JAKRFW010000109.1:0-2281 GCF_022347905.1 Pseudoalteromonas sp. Of11M-6
GGATTCTCTTGGTATTTCTAGAACATTAGCGACTAAAACTAATTCAAAACACCAATAACCAATATAATAATCCGTGTACTCGAATTCGCATTCACAGTTATGATTATCATGCCAGTCCGCCAAGCCCTCTAACTTACTGTACCAATTTTGTGCATATTGCTTGAGTAAATCAGGCTTTTGCTCATTAGGTACTGTAAAAGCGAGTGAAAGGTTTTGATAAATTTCAGGGTAGTAGAGTGTGGGCGAAATAGGTCTATCGTTATCACCAAGTGCAATGGCTACATTATCAAGTAAGGTGTCTTTGCCGCGCTCGCCAATAACATCGAGTACTTCTTGAATATGAGCTGGAGCGACATCACAGGCTTGTAAAAGTGCCAGCCACCACAAAGTGTAGATATAACGATTGATATTAGGGGAGCCGACAGCATCGATTTGCCCGCCCAACTTTTCAAAAGCATGGCGGTATATTTGATGATTTGCAGGTAACTTATCACAGTAGTGTGTCAGTTGTTTGCGATACGGCAAAATCGCTTCGGTATAGCGCTTAACATCCCCAAGGTGAGCACCATATGAGTAGTGCGCTATCGCTCGCATAATCGCGAGCTGATATATACGCTGGGCAACATCGACTCGCTCGCTAGGTGTGGTAAAATTACCTGCATCGAGGGCTTCCTGTGTTTCTTTAATGCCAACTTCAATGTCGACTAAGAACTCTTCGAAATAATCGTTACTTCTCCGTGTATCGCGCACCTTTATCTCCTACTGATTATCTTGCCAATGTACGAGGTCTTTAGGGTAGTATGGGTGGTCAATAAAGCTGCTATCATCAATATTGAATAACTTAACAACAAGTGCAATTTCCCAGCACCAATAGCCAATGTATGCATCTGTATCCATTAAATGATAATCTGGGCTACCCTCCAATACATACCAAGCCTCTAGATAGGCTTTTGCAAGTGCTGGACGTTGCTCTGGACTTCCTTCAACTACTTTGTAAAGTTTACCGAAACGTTTTTTGAACAGAGTATCCGCAGCTATTTCACGATTAGTGTCACCTAGGGTTATAGCAATTTTATCAAATAGCGCGTCTTGACCTTGATTACCAATAAGACTCAGCACCTTTAGGTAGTATTCTTTATCCATATTTAAACAGAAAGCGAAACTCAACCATTTAAGATGATCTTCGAGGTAATCTTCTCTTAGTTCTTCCCAGCCAATTCGCTCTACTTGCTCTTTATCTGGCAAGGCGTCAGCATAATCCTTTTGCCATTGGCGGTAGGTCAACATATTTAATAAAAGTGGCTTAAATTCTGAGAGATCATCGCCGCGAGAGTATTTCTGATGAAGAAGATACAATGAGTCACTAACTAGCCTAAATGAACCTTTCATTTTGACTTCAGCTTCAAACTGACTATCAGGTTGGACTTTCTGTATTTTTTTTTCGATAACCTTTACTCTAAAGTTAACTCTATCATTGTAGTAATCAATATCTCTCAAATTATCTCTTTGCATTTATATGTCCTAAAATCCGGTTGCTTTACCAATATTGTGGGCGTTTTTATCCAGTATATTTACTATTAGATTGCCATCCAATTTATTACGGATAAGCAATTTTATGACTCTGCCATCATTATCTTCAATGGCTTCTAGTATGTCTGCTATCTGTTCCTCGTTCAACCCAGCTTTCCTGAGCCGTTTTTCCGTTAGCCACTGATCACTCAGTTGCTTGCCTGTTTTGGTTTTTCCCAATTTACTTTTATTGTATTTCGCTTCAGTGAAAGCATAATCAGGTGGTGGATTTGGGTGCAAATAAATCCCATCTATACCGGTTTCGCCGGGCTTAAAATTACCGTCGGTTTTACCTAGTGGTGTATAGCCATTCTCCAACATTAATTGGTGTGCATTGTACTCACCAGTAGCGCCTTTTCTGTGGTTTAGTGATTTATACTGCGTAAAGTCACTAGGCGTTTTGCGTGATGGCGGATTAACTTTGTTAACTGGGGCACCTTTGAGATCGTTTCCTTCTGGAGCTGAAAGCTCCGGTGCTTTAGATTTCTTCGGCACATTGGTAACGCCAACCTGTGGTAACTCCCCTTGATATTCATCCAGTGCTTTATTAACTCGCTGCCCGATTTCTTGGGCGGCTTGTTGCATATGCTGGTCGATTTTGGGGGTGACATCGTCTAGGCGTTTTACCGTGGCTTGCATGCCTTCGATAGCGGCGTCTGGAAGCAGTAGGTCGTAGTGCCAACTGCTAGACATTTCATCGAGTGAATCGCGC
>NZ_JAKRFW010000110.1:0-2125 GCF_022347905.1 Pseudoalteromonas sp. Of11M-6
CTCTATGTGGCACCGCGCAATGCCTTAGAGACCCAACTTTGTGAGATTTGGCAACAGGTACTTGGCCTTGAGCAAGTGGGGATTGAGGATAATTTCTTCAGTATCGGGGGGGACTCTATCTCGGCTATCCGGTTGATGAATGCGTGTAATAAAGCACTGGATTTAAACATCCCAATTTCAGCCTTGTTTGAGCATACCCATATTGCCGCAATCGTCGACAACTTAGAGACGCTGAGCGTGGATATCGAGATTAAAGCAGGCTCCGGATCACAACAAGAACAAACTAATAGCATGAGGATTTAACCATGTTGTCATTGCTCGCTGAACTGAAAGATCACAATCTCTCAATCTGGTTGCAAGACGGCGGACTAGAGCTGTCATTTGGCGCGCAAGCGCCAGATGCTGCGCTTGTTGCAAAGTTAAAGTCAAACAAAACGCAGCTAATGGATTACCTTGAAGCAAAAGCAATTTTTTCAAAGGATGCGTTTAATACACTGCCAGAATTAAACCGCTATCCGCTTTCGTTTGCGCAAGAGCGTTTACTCTTTATCGAACGGTTAGAAAATGGCACCAACGCTTATCATATTCCGTTTTTGGTTAAACTCTCTGAGCACACCGAGCTTGCACACTTAGAACAGGCGTTGAATATCGTGTTAGATAGGCACGAAATCCTTCGCAGTGTCTATCGTCAAGACGAGCAAGGCCTCGACTATCAAGAAGTGTTGAGCGCTTGTATTGAGATTACGCCTAGCCCTGTGGCTGACTTAGCTGCGCTTAATACGGCTGTTAAACAAGCGATCAGTACACCATTTGACTTAGCCAATGAGCCTATGTTCAAGGTTTGCTGTTGGACATTAGGCGCTGAACGTTACGTGCTATTTATGTGGCACCATATTGCTTTTGATGGCTGGTCCACCGAAATCTTTATGCGTGAGCTACACCAAGCCTATTTTATGCAAGCTTCAGGCAAAACGCCTGAGCTACCAGCGCTTGAGTTACAGTACCAAGATTACGCAAAATGGCAGCGCGAGTACCTCAGCGGCGATACCTTAACTAAGCTTTTAGACCACTGGACTGATGCACTTGCAGGCGCTGAGCAGCTTGAATTACATTCGCCACTACCAAGGCCAAATGAATATCAATATCACGGTGCCGACCACCGTATTCATTTGGGTCAGGAACGAAGCGAAGCCCTAAAGGCCATAGCCAAAACGCAACAAACCAGTCTTTATGTAGTACTGCTCAGCAGCTGGGCATTGACATTACAAGCAACCAGCGGTCAGTCAGATTTAGTCATAGGTACGCCATCTGACAACCGTCACCTAAGCCAGACACAAAATCTTATTGGCTTTTTGGTCAATAGCTTAGCCCTGCCAGTTCATATTGATAACGCACTCGACTTTAATACCTTAATCCAACAAGTGCACCAAACCCTAAAAGCGGCAAAGGCGCACCAAGATCTGCCATTTGATAAATTGGTCGACGCCCTAAAATTACAACGGGATCCGTCTCGCCACCCGCTATTTCAAATGATGTTTGCGCTTGAGCAATTTAAAAATAACAGCGACGACAGCAGCCAACAGCTGTTTACGCCTGTGGATGAGTCACAAGTAAAAGCGCTCCATAAAGTGGCAAAGTTCGACATTAGTTTGCTGCTACAAAATGGGGACGAAGAAGTATTTGGTGATATTAACTACGCCACTGCGCTATTTCCTAGTGACTGGATCGCAACTCTTGCTGAGCGCTTTATCAATATTATCGATCAAGTGATCGCCAGAACCGCACAGCCACTTGCAAAAGTAGCCCTACAAAATAGAACTGAGACTGACACACTCCGTGCTTGGCACAACAACGCCGAGTCGTTTACCACCGACAAAGATTTGGCCAGCTTAGTAGAGCAGCACGCCGCTAACACCCCTGAGCAGACGGCCATGTTAACCAGCAGTGGTGAAGCACTGTCTTATGCCGAAGTGAACGGTAAAGCCAATGCCCTTGCGAAGCAAATCATTGCTCAGCACCCCAAAAACCAAGCTGGCCTATTGCCTGCCGATACCCCTATCGCCCTCTACTTTTCTCGCAGTAGCGAGATGCTTATTGCTATTTTGGCCGTGCTCAAAGCCGGTGG